>DASSZB010000153.1:0-4913 GCA_035702935.1 Dehalococcoidia bacterium | reverse complement strand
CGGAGGCCCGGCTCCCCGCCCTCGCCGCGGGACTGGCAACAACGCTTGCCACGATGGAGCGGCTGCTGGCGCTCGAATACGGCGACAGCGAGCCCGCTGGCCGCTTCCAGGTGCCTCAATCCGAGATCGGAGCGTAGGGGTGAGCAACCGCCAGATGACGGCGCGAAACCGGACGGACGGACGGCAGCTGCTTAACCCCTACGGGCGCCTTGATCGTGCGGGAGCGCCCCGAGATGAGCGGGATGAGTGACCTTACCCGCATCACCATCGCCGAGGCGGCGCCTCTCATCCGCGATCGCCGGTTGTCGCCGGTCGAATTGACCGACGCCTGCCTGGCCCGCATCGAGGCCGTCGAGCCCCGTCTCAACGCCTTCATCACCGTCACTGCCGAGGCGGCACGCGCCGCCGCAAAGGAGGCCGCCGATGAGATCGCCCGCGGCGGGTACCGGGGCGACCTGCATGGCATCCCCGTCGCCCTCAAGGACCTCTTCGCCACTGCCGGCATCCGCACGACCGCCGGCTCGACCATCCTGGCGGACAACGTCCCGGAGTCCGACTCCGACCCGGCCGCCCGCCTGCGAGCCGCCGGCGCCGTGCTGGTGGGCAAGCTCAACCTGCACGAGTTCGCTTTTGGGGCCACGGGCGTCAACCCCCACTACGGCCCTTGCCGCAACCCCTGGGACACGTCGCGCATCACCGGTGGCTCCTCGTCCGGCTCCGGCGCCTCCGTCGCTTCCGGCGAATGTCTTGCCGCGCTGGGCACGGACACCGGCGGCAGCATCCGGATACCCGCCTCACTCTGCGGCGTCACGGGGATTAAGCCGACGTTCGGGCGAGTCAGCCGCCGCGGCGTCATCCCCCTGAGCTGGTCGCTGGACCACGTCGGGCCCCTGACACGCTGTGTCGAAGATGCGGCCATCGTCCTGCAGACGATCGCAGGGTATGACCCGGATGACGCCTCTTCCAGCACGGAACCGGTGTCCGACTACACCGTCGGCCTGCGCGACGGGGTGGGGGGCCTGCGCGTCGGCGTCCCGGGTGAGTTCTTCTTCGACAACGTGGACCCTGAAGTCGAGGCCGCCGTACGCGCCGCCATCGGAGTGCTCGAGGGCCAAGGCGCAAGCGTGAGCGAGGTCAGCTTGCCGCTCGTCGCGGAAGCGCCGGCCGCCGTCACCGCCATCATGCTGCCAGAAGCCCTCGCCTACCACCGCAAGTGGATGGACGAACGGCCCGATGATTACGGCGAAGACGTGCGCTACCGGCTAGAATTGGGCGCCACGTTCCTCGCCGTCCACCACGTGCAGGCCCAGCGTTTCCGGGAGATGATCGCCGGGCGCTGGCGGGATGAGGTGTTCAGCAAGGTCGACCTCCTGGCCATGCCGGC
Organism: Dehalococcoidia bacterium; assembly: GCA_035702935.1. Lineage (GTDB taxonomy): Bacteria > Chloroflexota > Dehalococcoidia > SM23-28-2 > RBG-16-64-32 > DASSZB01. Next base: position 3,529 of record DASSZB010000153.1, on the reverse strand, counting down.
CACCATGGCCCCAGCTTTCCCCATCGAGCGCAGCGACCTCTCGGTGACCTTCAGCCTGATCCGCAACACGAACCCGCTGAACCTGCTGGGCGTCCCGGCCATCTCCGTGCCGTGTGGTTTCACGGCGTCCGGCCTGCCCATCGGCCTGCAGCTGGCGGGGCGCTGGTGGGACGAGTCGACGGTCCTCCGCGCCGCCTTCGCCTACGAGCAGGCGACGGACTGGCACAAGCGGGCCCCACCAGTCTAGCGCCGTCGGGCCATCGAGGCTCTGCGGCCATCAGCCGTTTCGGAGCCTTTCTTTTGTCCCCCGCGCAACGGGCCGGACGGCCCTGACAGCGCTGCGGTGGAGCAGGTTACCGTCTTACTGTAGGCGCACCTGAGAGTGCGTCTGCAGGAAGCAATTAGCTCATGTCGGCCGCAAGCATCGAAAAGCAGACGAAGAACAGCCTGACCGGTCTATTCCTTAAGACCGGCAACCCGCTCGTCAGCGCCCTCCTGCGATCGCCGCTGCACAGCCTCCTGGGCACGAAGTTCATGCTCGTCAGCGTCACCGGCCGCAAGACCGGGCGCACTTACACGACGCCGGTGAATTACGTCCGCCAGGGCGACACCCTGACGGTCATCAGCCGGCGCGGCCGCACCTGGTGGCGAAACCTGTCCGAACCGGCGCCGGTTCTCGTGCGGCTCGGCGGGAAGCGCCGGTGCGGCATGGGGCAGGTGCTTCCCCTCGCGGACGCGGAACGCACCCAGGCCGTGAGGGCCTTCTACGCCGCGATGGGCCTGCACCCGGACGTGAAGAAGATGGAATCGACAGCGAAAGACGCGGTGATTGTCCGGATTGAGCTGGAGGGCGGCCGCTGAGGCGTAAGATGGAAACGGAGAGGACGCGAGGATGGATGACAACACGTTCGAGATCACGATAGACCGGCGCAAGGGCTACAAGTTCCTCGTGGACTTCCATCAGAAGGGTGTCGAGCCGCTTCTTGTGGACGAGCCGCCGCCGATCGGCGAAGGCCACGGGCCGGGGGCCTCCAAGCTGCTGGCCGCGGCCGTCGGCAATTGCCTCAGCGCCAGCGCCCTCTTCTGCCTGGAGAAGGCGCACATCAACGTGCACGGCATGCGCACGACCGTGCGTACCACCAAGACGCGGAACGAGAAGGGCCGCCTGCGCATCGGCCGCATCGAGGTGACGCTCGCGCCTGAGGTGGCGGAGGAGGACATCCCCCGCATGGCGCGCTGCCTGGAGGTTTTCGAGGAGTACTGCACGGTCACGGGCAGCGTCCGCGACAGCATCCAGGTGGATGTGAAGGTGGAGCCGGTGGCGGTTCCGGCTGCCGCCGCCGCCCGTTAGTCACCGCGCCTTACTCGAGCCTCGGCGAGGCCGGAAAGCCTCGCCTACGAAGGCTCTTGCGGCCCGGCTAGTCGAAGACGACGGTCTTGTTGCCGTAGACGACGACGCGGTTGCGCAGGTGCAGGTCAACTGCCCGCGCCAGCACCAGCTTCTCGAGATCACGCCCCTTGCGCACAAGGTCATCGACGGAGTCCCGGTGGCTCACCCGCACGACGTCTTGCTCGATGATCGGGCCCTGGTCCAGGTCCGCCGTCACGTAGTGCGCCGTGGCGCCGATTAGCTTGACGCCGCGCTCGTGGGCGTGGTGGTAGGGACGCGCCCCGGCGAATGCCGGCAGGAACGAGTGGTGGATGTTGATGATGCGCGACGGGTAGCGGTTCACGAAGCCTTCGCCCAGCACCTGCATGTAGCGGGCCAGCACCACGAGGTCTATCCGGTTCTCCAGCAACAGCGCCGTTATCTTGTCCTCCTGCGTGACCTTAGTTTCGGGTGTGATCGGGAGATAGTGGAACGGCACGCCGAAATCCTGCGCGACGCGGGCGTGTTCCTGGTGGTTGCTGATGACCAGGGGGATCTCGGCACGGTACTCACCCATCCGCCAGCGGGCCAGGATATCGTACAAACAGTGCGGCAGCTTCGAGACGAAGACCGCCACCCGCGCCGTGTAGTCGGAAAAGCGCAGGCTCCAGTGCATCTGGAAGCGGTCGGCTATTCGTTCGAACGCGGGAGCGATCTCCTCGCGGGCGATGCGGAAGCCGTCGAGCTCCCACTCCACGCGCTGGACGAAGACCTGCTCTTCCTGGTCGGTGTGCTGGTCCGCGTGGATGATGTTCCCGTCGTTGCGGTACAGGAAGTCGGACACGGCAGCGACGAGGCCCTTCTGGTCGCGGCAGGTGATAAGGAGTGTGGCGGTTACAGGATCTGTCATGCGGATTAAGTGTCAGGTGTCAGGTGTTTGGTGTCAGTTACTCAGGGTCAAGGGTCAGGGGGCAAGGGTCAAGCGTCGGGGGTCAGGGGACCCCCAACCTTGTTACCATGTAGGTGTGCGACTGCTTATCCCGCTTATAGCCCTGCTCCTCGTGGGGGCCGCCTGCTCGGGGGGCGAAGCCGAACCTACGCCCTCGCCCAGCCCCACGGCCAGGCCAACCCCCACGCCACGGCCTACGCCTTCGCCGACGCCCAGCCCAACGCCGACACCTGAACCTACGCCGGAACCAACGCCGGCCCCGGCGGCCATCGATCTTTCGCTGAGCCAGGCCAAGCAGGGCGGCTTCCTGGTCGCCCGCCTCGTCAACCCGCCGACGGGCCTGGAAAGCGCCACCGTATACTTCGGCGGCACGGGTTACAGCATGGCCTACACTGGAGACCGCTGGTACCGGGTCATCGGCCTCTCTACTTACACGGCGGTGGGCGACTACCCGATCGAAGTGGACGGACCGGCGGGTGCGGTGGCGGCCGGGACCCTGACCGTGTTCGACGGCGGCTTCACCTACGAATCCATCGAGCTACCGCCATCCAGCACCGACCTCCTCGGCGACCAGGCAGCAGTCCAGGCGGAGCGGGACACCCTGAACGCCATCTACGCCGGCTTCACCCCCCAGAAGTTGTGGTCCGGCGCATGGATTATGCCCGCGGTGGGCAACATCAGCGACCCCTTCGGGGCCCAGCGTTCGATCAACGGCGCGCCGTATTATCCGCATACCGGAACCGACATTGCCAACGTGACGGGCACGCCACTTGTTGCCGCCGCCGCCGGCAACGTAGCCCTGGCCCGCGCGATGTACCTCTATGGGAACGTTGTCGTTATCGACCACGGGATGGGCATCTACACCAGCTATAACCACATGGATTCGATCGCCGTTGTGGAGGGCCAGCACGTGAACCAGGGCGACTACCTCGGCGCCATGGGGGAGACGGGCTTCGTGAACGGCCCGCATGTGCACTGGGAGGCGATCATCTCCGGCGTCCGCACGGACCCAACGCTCTGGACGCTGGCCGCGATCGAGCCCTAAGGGCCACGCATCCCGACGGTTGTCACCGACTCGCCCTGTCGTCTATATTGGGCTTCCGGAGAGACGCTCATACAAAGGAGACCGCCCCCGTGTCCGACACGCCGTATCAGGACCTGAAGGTCTTCACCGGCAACGCGCACCCCGCCCTCGCCAACGCCATCTGCGA
>DASSZB010000056.1:0-5512 GCA_035702935.1 Dehalococcoidia bacterium | reverse complement strand
CGGGTCGCGGTCGGCGTTGAAGAGGGCGTCCTTCAACTCCTGGTGCATCTTCCAGGAGATGGCGTTGAGTTTCTCGGGACGGTTGAGGGTGATACGGGCCTTTCCGCTGTCGACTTCGTAAACGATTGTCTCGTAAGGCATGGGCGTGGCTCCTTGATTCCAAACCTCGTAGCTGCAGACCTTCAGGTCTGCCAGGCAGGGCTAAAGCCCTGCAGCGACGAATTTGGAGGCGTGTTGCGCGAAAAGCTTACCCGCTGGGCCGTGGCGCGGCAAGCGCGGCTGCCAGTTCGGCGAACGCCTCTTGCGGCGTGCGGCCCTCGGCATCGACGAGCACGCCCCCGCCGTGCCGGCCCAGCTCTTTCTGGCCGGACTGCAGGATGAGAGCGCGAATACGATCGTCGTCCGGTCCGCAAAACACAACCGCGTCCAACCCGCGCAGTTCCTTCGAGACCTGGCGGACCATGACGCGCACTGCCATCTCGTTCGTGGCGTCAATGGCCTGGGAGACGGGCGCCTCCAGCTTGCGGGCCAGGCGCTGGACGGCAAAGGCTGTTTGCGGGGCGTTGGCGGCGGCGATGAGGGCGAGTGACGCGCCTGCTTCAGCGAGGGCACGCGCGATTTCGGCCCCCAGGCCAGTCTCCGCACCGAGCAGGAGGACACGTTTACCGGAGAGGTCAACCATCTATGTCAGCTTAGAGTCGGGGCCGACAATTGTCATCCCGGCCGGAGCGCAGCGGAGTGCCGGGATCTACGCACGCAGACATTTCGAACCCGGATGACATTGCTGGCAAAGGGGGTGCGCCAGGGAGCGGATCCCCCGCTGCTGCGTCCTTCCAGGAGGACTTGAGCGGGGTGACAAAATCGGAACCCCTTGGTAGAGACTAGGCTGGCGCGGCGGGCTTTTCGGCCGGGCGGATGCGGTACGTGCAGGAGCGCTCGCCCCGCAGGAGGCTGCGCGTGAGGCGGGTGTCGCCGCCGGTGAGCTGTCGCACAAAATCGACGTGGAGGGCGCACACGGCGCGGTCGGTCTCGGCGACCTTGGGAAAAGGGCACGTGTACTCGTCGATGAAGAATTCGCCGCCCTCCTCGACCCAGTCCACCAGGCAACCCTGCTCCTCCATGATGCGCGTCGTCTCCTTGACGCGTTCGGGAAGCTCCAGGCCGGTTACACGGTCTTCGTAAGGCTCTGCCAGGCGGTGCGCCACGCGCCCCAGGAGATTCTGCAAACGCTCGTTCCCGTCGACGGCACGGATCTCCTCGAGGATGACACCGGCGAGGTCGTCGTAGCGCTTGGGGAAGAGGCTGTCCGCCTGTTCGGTAAGGGAGTAGACGAGAGTAGGGCGGCCCACCCGGCCGCGCTCTTCGCGGGCGTCGACGAGGCCGTCGCGCTCGAGGACGGTCAGGTGCTGCCGGATACCCGTAGATGTAAGACCCAGCAGGGAGCCGAGTTCCTTGACGGTAGCCCGGCCATGCCTTTGCATGTATTCGAGGATCTGCTGGCGGGTAGATTGCATGTGCAGGCTGGTGTTTGCCATGAAAAAATTCTATCACGTTCGCGCAGAATTCCCCAATAGTATAAGCAGAAACATCGTTTATTTCGGAAATCGGAAAAATGGCGGAATCCGACCCCCTGGAGCTTAAGAATGAGGCCGATGAGGCCCTGGAACGGGCCGCCAAGCGCCTGCGCTCCTTGCTCAAGGAGGCTGCCGGGCGCCTGGACCCATTTCCTCCGTTCCCTGGCGCATTCTTCTCCTATGGGATTGAGGTAGAGGCTCCGGGCATTAGCCTGCCGGACGTCGGCTGCGTCGTTCTCGGACAGGACGGCGAGTTATATGAGCTCAAAGTGGGGCAGAGCATACCGGCGCTGGACCTCGAGATCAGCGACCCGGTGGCCATCCGCGAGGAGGAGTTGAAGGCGCTGGATCTGCACCCGCGGGACTACCTGGTGTTCGGCTATAACGCCCTCGTGAAGGTGGTGGAGATTCTTCTTGAGCGGGAGGCCGAGGGCGGCCAGGCCTGAGGGCTGGATGAGCGAGCACCCGGACGCCCGCATGCGGCTGGCGAAGCTCCTGGCCCAGCGCGGGGTCGCGGCCCGGCGCAAAGCGGAGGAGTTGATCGCCGAGGGCGCGGTCACGGTTAACGGCAAGGTGGCCCAGGTAGTGACTTTCGTGGACCCGGAGCGGGACGCGGTGCTGGTGCGGGGCAAGCCCCTGCCCGGCGTCGCCGCGAAGTCCTATTACGTGATGTACAAGCCGTCGGGTTACCTGACGAGCAGGGGCGGGCTGCGCGGGCGCAGGAGCATCTTCGATCTCTGCGGAAGCCTGCCGATGCGGGTGGAGCCGGTCGGACGGCTCGATTTCGACACCGAGGGCGTGCTCTTGCTGACGAACGACGGCCACCTGGCGCACGCGCTGACGCACCCCTCGACCGGCGTGCCCAAGCGCTATGCTGCCCGGGTCCAGGGCGTCCCAGACCGCGCTACGCTGCAGGCTATCGCGAAGGGCGTGGCGCTGGACGACGGGATGACGGCGCCGGCGAAGGCGCGCGTCGTCAGCGTCGACGGGCGCGGCAACGCGACGGTGGACATCACGGTGACGGAGGGGCGCAACCGATTGGTGCGGCGAATGCTCCTCGCGGTGGGCCACCCGGTGCTGGAGCTGCGGCGGGAGAGCTTCGCCGGGATCACGCTCCGGGAGATGAAGCGCGGCGAAATTCGCGAGCTGACGTCGGGCGAGGTGGAGCGCTTGCGCGGCACGGCCAGAATGTAGCGGATGGCTTTAGCCTTCACCGCAGGCTTCGGCCTCTACAAATCTTACCGCTCTAACTGGGGCGGGGCCTTCTAGTGGAACCCTGAAGGGATTCCGCTACATTCTGGGCTATTCCAGCGTGATATCCCCGCTCTTGCCGCCGCGCTTGCGGACGAGGCGGACATCCCCGATACGCATGTCTTTCTGGACGGCCTTGGCCATGTCATAGACGGTGAGGGCGGCGACACTGACGGCGGTCAGGGCCTCCATTTCGACGCCGGTCTTCGCCGTCGTGCGGACGGTCGCGGTGATGTCGATCGCGTTCCGCCTGGCGTCGGGCGCCAGGGCGACGTCGATGCCGGTAATGGGCAACGGGTGGCAGAGAGGGATGAGCTCGTGCGTGCGCTTGGCGGCCATGACGCCGGCAAGCTGCGCCGTGGTCAGAACATCTCCCTTGGCGGCGCCGCCCGAGACGATGAGTCGCAGCGTCTCGGCGTTCATGTAGACACTCCCCTTCGCCGTCGCCTCACGGGCGGTGTCCGCCTTGGCGGAGACGTCGACCATTCGGGGGCGCCCGGCGGCGTCGATATGCGAGAGACTGGGCCTGCGACGTGGCTGGGTCATGCCCGCCTCTTCCTTCTTCCCTGTTTCCTGAGATCGACCCCAGCCTGGACCACTTCCACGACCTTTCGACCGTAAAGGGGAATCACCCATCGACTCCACTTCTTGAATGGCCGCCCCGGCTTCAGCCCTGAGCTCGCAATCGAGCGCATCGCAGCTTCGACCTCCAACTCATTATCGACGACCAGGCGCAACTCCCAGCCCTTCCTGTAATTGGTCTCTTCTTCTTTGCGCCGATCTTCATTCGGCAGACGAAAATATGAGTTGCGCTCAATAAGCTGGACGAGGTACGGGGAAAGGACGTGCTGCTCAGTCCTAACCTTCGACACGAAACCTATCCCCCGATGTACGACATTTCGATCTTGGGGAGGCCTGGCGTGGCGTTCGAGCGCAGTTCGGAGTAACGGTCCTCGCGGGCGCTCCAGATGCCGCGGATCATGGCGATGATGTCCTCGTCCGAGGCGCCGTCGCGGATGGGCTTGCGGATATCGTGGCCCTTTACGGCGAAGAGGCAGGTGTAGAGCCGGCCGTCGGCGGAGAGGCGGATACGGGTGCAGTCGCCGCAGAAGTTCTGGGTGACGGAGGAGATGACCCCAATTTCTCCGCTGCCGTCCTTGTAGCGCCACCGCTTGGCCACCTCGCCACGGTATGCCGGGTGGACGGGCTCGATGGGGAACTGGCGGTTGATCGTCTCGATGATCTCCTTCGCGGGGACCACGTCGTCAAGGCGCCAACCGTTGCTGTTGCCGACATCCATGAACTCGATGAAGCGGACATTGACACCCGTGCCGCGGAAGTGGGCGGCGATATCGGCGATGCCGCCTTCGTTCATCCCGCGGCGGACGACCGTGTTGACCTTGATCGGCGACAGGCCCGCCTTCTGCGCGGCCTCGATGCCGGCAAGGACCTTCGAAACCGGGAACTGGACGTCGTTCATGCGGCGAAAGGTGGCGTCATCCAGGGAGTCCAGGCTGACGGTGATGCGAGTGAGGCCGGCCTCCCTGAGCGGCTTCGCCAGGTGCGCGAGCCGGGAGCCGTTCGTGGTCAGTGTCAGGTCGCGCAGGCCCGGGATGGGAGAGAGCATCTCGATGAGCTTCGGGAGGTCGCGACGGACTGTGGGCTCGCCGCCGGTGAGACGGATCTTCTGGACGCCGTGGGCCACGAAGATGCGGGCCACGCGGGCTATCTCCTCGAAGCTCAGGATCTCGTGGCGGTCCAGGAACACGTAATCGCTGCCGAAGACCTCTTTGGGCATGCAGTAGTTGCAGCGGAAGTTGCAGCGGTCCGTAACCGAGATGCGGAGGTCGTGGAGGGGGCGGCCGAACTTGTCCGCCAACGCGGGCGCGGCGCCGTTCTCAGTCGTCGCGACTGGTGGCGTAGCTGGGGTCGTCGTCTCCTCGGTGGTCATAGAGTAGCTCTTTCAGAATCTGCCGGGCGGGGGCGACTGCGCGGGCTCTGTGGCTAATTATACCCTTCGTGTGCTCGGGAAGCTCTGCCATCGTCGCCGAATGCTGCGGCACCCAGAATATGGGGTCGTATCCAAAGCCCCCTTCGCCGCGCGCTTCACTGGCGATGAGGCCGCGCACCTCCCCCAGCGCGGTGCGAACGTTACCCGTCTTCGGGTCGGCGATGGCGATGACGCAGACGAAGCGGGCGCCCCGTTGCGAACCCGGAAGGCCGGCCAGACGGCGCTGGATCTCGGCGAAGCGCTGCTCGTACGTGGCGTCCGCGCCCAGGAATCGGGCGGATTGGACGCCGGGCTCGCCGCCCATGGCCTCGATCTCGATGCCGGAGTCGTCGGCCAGCGTCACGAGCCCGCTCGCCTGCGCGCCGGCGAGCGCCTTGGCACGGGCATTTTCCTCATATGTCTCGCCGGTCTCCTCGACGTCGAGTTCGACGCCGATCTCGCGCGGGGTCACGATATCCCACCCGCAACCGTCGAGCAAGTCGCGCAACTCGGCGGCCTTGCCGGGGTTGTTGGTGGCGATGAGTAGGCGGGGCACGAACATATGAAACAGGCAAACAGCTGGGCAAGCAAGCGAAGCAGCTTAGTGAGCTGAAGTTCGCCATTGTCCACGACTCCACCGGGCGGTGACCCGAGCGCTGGCGCACGCCAGGGACATCACCGGGCGCTGGGGGCGGGA
>DASSZB010000035.1:0-4730 GCA_035702935.1 Dehalococcoidia bacterium | reverse complement strand
AGTCGAGGACATCGACCGGGCCTGGGCACTGGGCCCGGACGAACGGGCGCTGAAGCTGCTGTCGCTAGCCATGCCCGCGCTCGCTGCAACGGTGCTCCTGGCTCACGCTTAGAAGGCTACTTGCCCCAGCCGGAGGCCAGCGCCTCCATGCGGCGCACGCCCTCTTCCAGGCGGTCATCCGGGATCGTGAGGGAGAGGCGGATGTAGCCCTCGCCGCTGGGACCGTAGCCGATGCCCGGCGTGACGACAACGCCGGCCTCGTCCAGCAGGCGCGTCGCCAGCTGCACGCTCGTCATCCCCTCGGGTACCCGCGCCCACAGGTAGAGGCTCGCCTTAGGAGGCCTCAGACGCAGGCCCAGCGCCGTGAGCGCTGACACCAGGCGGTCGCGCCTCCGCTCGTAGATTCGGTTGTGCTCCGGGATGCAGTCCTGTGGCCCATCCAGCGCTTCGATGGCCATGCGCTGGATAGCCTGCGGAATGCCGGAATCCAGGTTTGACTTGAGGCGCATAAGGGCGTTGATGATCTCCGGGTTGCCGGCGGCCATCGCGATCCGCCAGCCGGTCATGTTGTACGACTTGGACAGCGAGTGGAATTCGACTCCGACCTCTTTCGCGCCCTCGGCCTGCAGGAAACTGACCGGCCGATAACCGTCGAAGGCGACCTCTGAGTACGGGCCGTCGTGCAGGACGGCCAGCCCGTGCTTTCGCGCGAAAGCGACCGCCTGCTCGAAGAATTCGAGTCCTGCAACAGCGCCGGTCGGGTTGTTCGGGTAGTTCAGCCAGAGCAGCTTCGCCCGGCGCGCTACTTCCTCGGGGATGGAGTTGAGGTCGGGCAGGAAGTCGTTCTCGTCAGTCAGCGGCAGGAAGTACGGCTCGCCGCCGGCAAGAAGCGTCCCGACGGAATAGACCGGGTAACCCGGATCCGGGATGAGGGCGATGTCGCCTGGGTCGATGAAGCAGAACGCGATGTGCCCGATCCCTTCCTTGGACCCGATGAGCGGCAGGACCTCCTTATCGGGATCTACGGTCACGCCGAACCGCCGCTCGTACCAGCGGGCGATCGCCTGGCGCAGCTCCGGCAGGCCTTCGCTCTCTGGATAGCGGTGGTTGGCAGGATCGCGAGACGCTTCGGCCAGGGCGTCCAGGATGTGGTCCGGCGTTGGCAGGTCCGGGTCGCCGATGGCAAAAGATATGACGTCGACGCCCTGCGCCCGCTTCTCGGCTATCTTCTTGCTGATCTCGGCGAACAGGTACGCCGGTAGTTTTTCGATTCTCCTGGCAAACTGCATTAGGGCCCCCCGCGTCAGGATGGGTGGACTACAGTATGCGCAGGGCGTACTTCAACCGACAATGGGATGCTCTTCGCCGACCCAGAGCGCCGAGCGAGAAAAATCTATAAACTTCCGCTCGTCTTCGAGGAGCTCCCGCGATGCGTCGCGCCCCTCAGGTGTGGCGGTAGCTTCCGCTAAGTCCTCCACGCGCTCCCACCAGAGCTCGGCAACACCGTCGTACGGTTCCCCGGCATCACGGCTCCTGCGCATCGCCTCGTTGATGGGCGAGTCCAGTCTGTGCACCTGGACATAGCGCTTGATCCGCAGCGCGGGAGCGTGCTTGCGGACAAGCGGGCCGTGCTTTTCCAGCCAGTACCTCTGGCACTCTTCCAGGGACAGGTGCGGAAGGCGGCGAAGGCAAAATACGAGCTTAATCACGGAAGCTCTCTGTGAAGAGTGCGCTCATGTGTTGCATTTTGGGCTCCTTCGCGACAACATTGGACAGGGATTGCGTCTGACCGGGTTTTCGCCACCTGAGGACGAGAATACACCAGGAGTCTCCCTCTTGTGAGTCCCCTGGGACGCGCCGAGGGGAATAATGTCTGCAATTGCCGATCTGCTCCAGCGGGTACCATTCCTGGGGGCTTTGACAGCCGAGGACCGGGAGGCTCTGGCCGCGTCCGTCACTCACCGTCGCTTCCGCAAGGGCGACATCATCTTCCAGCGGGAGGACGACGGCCAGGCGCTCTTCATCGTTGAGGACGGCTCGGTCCGGGTGTATTTCCCGGGTGCGCAGGGCAGCGACCTGACACTCGCCGTGTTTCGGCCCGGCGATTTCTTCGGCGAGATGTCGCTGCTGGACGGTCGCCCACGCTCCGCGAGCGCGGCGGCGACGATGGACAGCGTTGTGATCACGCTGGAGCGTAGCGACTTCATCGCCCTGCTCACCTCCCGGCCACAGGCAGCGCTGGCTGTCCTGGAGGTGGTGTCCCGGCGCCTGCGCGGCGCCAGCGAGATGGCGTCAGACCTGGCGTTCCTGGACGTGGGTGGCCGGCTGGCGAAGAGGCTCCTGGACCTGATGGGCACTCACGGCAGGCGAGGGCCGAACGGGACTCTCCTGGACGTCACGGTCACTCAGGAAGAGCTTGCCAACATGATCGGCGTGACGCGCGAGAGCGTGAACAGGAACCTGGGCGAGTTCCGCCGGCTGGGCCTGATCCGCAACCAGGGCCGCAAGTTTGTCGTGATAGACGCGGAAGGCCTCCGGCTGCGGGCAGAAGCGAACTCCTAGCGACAGTCCGGATACGCCGCCGCCTCGGCGCGTGTCTTAACCAGATCTCATCCCCAAATGAACCGCAGGACGAGATTTCCGGAGGCGCCCGGGAGGAAACTGTAGGGGAGAAAGGAGGCTGCCCAATGTTGACTAAGCCTCTCACCGCCCTCTACGGCCGACTGAGCGCTGAAGAAGGCCAGGCCCTGGCCGAGTACGGCCTGCTCCTGGCGCTCATCGCTGTTGTCTGCCTCATCGCCGTCACCGCCCTCGGTCTGGCAATTTCGGGAACCCTGGGATCCATAACTGGTTCCCTCTAGAGCTGGGTTGAGGGTCCGGCCACCCCCGCCGCGACCCTGGCGCGCGCCTCGCTTGCCAGACCCGCCGGGTCGCCGGGCGATTCTTCGCGCCCGGCGCTGACGAAGACGTACGTCACCGAGTGCACCCGCTGCCTCGTCGCCTCTTCGATTCCGAGCACGTAGAGGCCGGCTTGCAGCCGGTACTCGGCCAGGCGGGACTGCACTTCCTCGCCGGCGACGCGGTCCGTCTTCCAGTCGACGATCTCGAGGCCCGCGGGCGATTCGATGAGCATATCGACGAAGCCCTCCACGATGACGCCGTCCAGGGCCACGGCAAACGGGACCTCGCGGAGTGCCCGCGACGCCGCCCTGGCACGCTGTGCGGCGCCGGAGGAGAAGGCGGCGCGCACGAGCCGCGCCACGTCCGGCGCCCGGTTGGGGATGGCCTCGGCGACGGCCTGTGCCCGCGAAAACGCCTCCACGGCAACGTCATCCGGGTCCAGGGGAAGGCTTTGTATCGCGGCGTGGACGGCGCGTCCCAACCTCGTCCCGGCACGACCCCTGGACCAGGGTTCCGTGTCGTCCTCTGCGGCTTCCTTGGCTTCAGCAGTCCTGCCCAGGCGCGTGGCGCTGGTGTACGTCTGCGTCCGGGAAGCCCCTACGAGCTGCCCGCGCTGCTCGTCAAACTGTTCGAGCGTAGTCGCGGCTGGATCGTCGACGCGCACGCCTTTGAATGGGGGCTGTGGGGTGGCGGGTGGGGGCGCGAATTGGAGTGCGGGCACGCCCACGCAGGCGCCAGCCGCCTCCAGCTGGTGGGCCGCGGCGTCCGAGGCGGATGCACGCTTTGTCCGATAGAGCGAGAAGACCAGGTGGTCCCGGGCCCGGGTGGCGGCCACGTACAGCAGCCGGACGAATTCCGCCTTGACATGCTCTTTCTCGGTTTGCTCAAGGTTGGTGACGTCACCGAGCTTAAATCGGGCGGCAGACTTTCCGACCTGCACCGCCACCGAGTCATCCACCCGGTTGACCAGGAACCTCCGGTCGGAGCGGTTGCTCGGCGCCGCGCCCATGCCAGCCATGATGACGATTGGGAACTCCAGTCCCTTGGCGCCGTGCACCGTGAGGACGCGGACGGCGTCCTCGTCGTCGTCGAGGCCGGCACCCTCGTTGTCCAGCATTTGCTGCTGAGAGCAACCTTCCAGCCACTGGACCAGCGCGCGCAGGCTCTCGGGACCGTTTGCCTCGAACGCGCGGGCTTGCTCGGCGATGTACCTCATGCGGCGGAAGCTGTTGCGGTCAGCCCGGTCGAGGATACCGGTCTCGGCCAGGCGGCGCTCGGCCACGAACTCCTCCACGAGCGCGGCCAGGGATCCGTCTCCACGTCGACCGTGAAAGTCCTGCAGAACCCGGAGGCTCTCGGCCACGCGCCCTGTCGCCTCGGAGAGGTCGCCGCGCAGGTAGCCGATACGGCCGCCTCCCGACACGAAGCGAGCGATATCGAGATCGGAGCAGGCAAAAGCAGGGCTTCGTAGCGCCCCCACGATCGCTACCTCATCAGCCGGGTCATCTATAGCGGTGAGGCAGTTGAGCAGGTCGCGGACCTCCTGTGTCCTGTAGATGAGGCTGCCGCCCTCTACACGGTACGGCACGCCTGCTTCGGTCAGAGACCGCTCAAGCGACGTGAGGCCGGTACGGGTGGGAATGAGGATGGCGATGTCCCTGTAGGAGGCGGGCCGATGCGCCTCATCGGGCTTGTCACTTACCTCCCATCCTTCCTCAACTATGGCCCGGCAGCAGGCTGCGACATCACGACTTTCCATGGCACGGACCTGTCCAGCCAGGCTGCCATCACCGATCTCCCCGCCGAAGCAGGCGACCCCCTCTCCCCGG
>DASSZB010000329.1:0-3978 GCA_035702935.1 Dehalococcoidia bacterium | reverse complement strand
GCCGAAGTTCAGGCAATCGGTCACCGCCACCGGCTGGGCGCCCGCGCAAACAACGTTTCGCGCCGCCTCAGCGACGGCGATCGCAGCCCCGGTGTAGGGGTCGATGTGGCAGTACCGCCCATTGCAGTCCGTTGTCACGGCGATGCCCTTCGACGTGCCCTTGATCCGCAGCACCGCGGCATCTGCCCCGGCCTGCACCACGGTGTTCGAGAGCACGCTCTGGTCGTACTGGCGGTAAATCCACCGCTTGGACGTCACGTTCGGGCTCGCCAGCAGGCGCAGCAGCGCCGGCCCCGGCTCCCGCGTGTCCGGAACGCCGGACAGATCCATGTTCTGCAGGTCCCACAACGCCTGGCCGGGGACGCCCTCGCGCGTGTATTCCGGCGCCTCCACCAGCGTCTCGACCGGCATCACGCCTACCTCCCGCCCACCGTCGTGGATGCGGATCATGTGGTCGCTCGTGACCTCCCCAATGATCGCCCACGGCACCTCCCAGCGGTCGAAGAGGCCTGCCACGTGCTCCTCGTGCCCGGCCCGGACGATGATCAGCATGCGCTCCTGGGACTCCGAGAGCATGACCTCGTACGGCGTCATCCCTTCTTCCCGGCGCGGCACCTTCGCCACGTCGATCACCAGTCCCACACCGCCCCGGGCCGCCGATTCCGTGGCCGCCGAGGTCAACCCGGCCGCCCCCAGGTCCTGGATCCCCGTGATCCAGTTGCGGTGGTTGTGCGCCAGGTCCAGGCAGGCCTCCAGCAGCATCTTCTCCAGGAACGGATTGCCCACTTGCACCGCCGGGCGCAGCTCCTCGAAGCGGGCCGTTGGGTCCGTGCGAGAGGCCAGCCCTGACGCGCCGTGTATCCCGTCCCGTCCCGTGTCCGCGCCGGCCAGCATAAGGATGTTCCCCGGCCCCTCAGCCTTGGCACTGATCAGCTTGTCGACGGGCGCCACTCCCACGCACATGGCGTTCACGAGCGGGTTCGCCGAATACGCGTCCTCGAAATACACCTCTCCGCCCACCGTCGGAATCCCGAGGCAGTTCCCGTACCCACCGATGCCGGATACCACTCCGCCGAACAGGTACCGGTTCTGCGGGTCGTCCAGCGGCCCGAATCGCAGCGAGTCCAGGATGGCGATGGGACGGGCCCCCATGGCGAAGATGTCCCGCACGATCCCGCCCACGCCCGTCGCCGCCCCCTGGTAGGGCTCCACGGCCGACGGATGGTTGTGCGACTCTATCTTCATCACCACGCACATCCCGTCGCCGATATCAACGGCTCCCGCGTTCTCTGCCCCCCGGCGGGTCAACACGTACGCTCCCTCGGCAGGCAGCAGGCGCAGCAGCGGCTTCGAGTTCTTGTACCCGCAGTGCTCGCTCCACAGCGCGCCAAACATGCCCAGCTCCACCTCGTTCGGCTCGCGGCCGAGCCGCTCCACGACGAGATCGTACTCGTCGCGGGAAAGCGCTATTTCGTCGAGTTTGGACTGGTCTACGGGCACGTAATCAGAATACGCGGGGCATCACGTAGGTGGAAGATATGTAGCTCCCTGCGACGGCCATTACGCTGCCGAGGGCGGTCAGCGACGCCTTCACCCAGACCGGCCAGGTCTGGTATCGCCACATCAGGTAGAACCCCAGAGGCGGGAGCAGGTACCCGGCGCCGGCCATCACCCACACGCTCTCATACCAGCGCCGGCACTGAATCGGTTCGGCGGGACCGGATGCTACTTCAGGCTGAACGGCGGATACTCGTCCCGCATGAAATACACGTACGCATTCACGCGGTACTGCCAGCGAAGCGTGCCCACGATGAAGTCGAACATGCCTCGCGGGAACTGGCCCGTAATCAGGATCGCGAAGAAGGCAATGATCCAGAGCAAGATGGCAACTATGAAAACGAAGAACAGCGCGATGAAGTGCGGAATAGCCAGCAACCACTTGACGAGCGGCAGCCAGCGGTTCAGCTCCTCCGGGTAATCGACCTCCAGGGTCACCGGATACTTCCCGGCGTCCCACGAGAAAGGCGGGTACTCATCCCGCATCAGGCCGGCGTATGCAGTAACGTTGACCTGCCACCGGTAGACGTTGACGACGAAGTCGAACAGTCCCCGCGGGAACTTCTTCGTGAACAGGATCGCGAAGAAGGCGATCAGGAGGAACAACTCGCTGATGATTTGCAGGAAATACAGCACCACGAAGTGCGGGATTGCCAGGAGCCACTTCACGAAGATCATCCAGCGCGAGAGCCCTGCGGGATACTCTACATCGAGACGAACGGGATAGCCGGGAGCTGGCGCGGCAACGGCCGTGTAATCCATCGACATCTGCGGCTCCTTTCGTCAGCGCATCAGCCGGCGCGCGGACGTAGTGTTCCGTTTCCTGCTAAAACCCGAATCGGGGGGAAAGGTTACCGCTGGGTCGTTCGTTCGCGAAATCAAGCGGATTCGCGAGGCTACGCCCTGACGGCCGCCCATTCCAGGACCGACCGCCATATCGGCAGCCCGTCCTCTCCGCCCATCAACGCCTCCACGGCGCGCTCCGGGTGCGGCATCATGCCCAGCACATTCCCCCGCTCGTTGACGATCCCCGCGATATTGCGGATGCTGCCGTTGGGGTTGGCTTCCGGCGCCATCTCACCCTCTGCCGTGCAGTACCGGAACGCCACCCGGCCTGAGCGCTCCAGTTCGTCCAGCGTCGCGTCGTCCGCGAAGTATCGCCCCTCACCGTGGGAAACCGGTATACGCAGCACCTGTCCCGGCTCGCAGGCCGCGGTCCAGGCGGACGTTGCGTTCTCCGTCAGCAGGTGCACCCACTCACACCGGTACTGCAGGTGCTCGTTGCGCATCAGCGCCCCCGGCAGGAGGTGGGCTTCGCAGAGCACCTGGAACCCGTTGCAGACCCCGATCACCGGCTTTCCGGCCTCCGCCTCGCGCACCACAGCCTGCATCACCGGCGAGAACCGGGCGATGGCGCCCGCGCGGAGGTAGTCGCCGTAAGAGAAGCCACCGGGAAGGACTATCGCGTCGTAGCCTGAGAGATCGCTCTCCCGGTGCCACACCAGCGCCGCCTCGTGCCCCATCACAT
This sequence comes from Dehalococcoidia bacterium, assembly GCA_035702935.1. Classification (GTDB taxonomy): domain Bacteria; phylum Chloroflexota; class Dehalococcoidia; order SM23-28-2; family RBG-16-64-32; genus DASSZB01. The sequence continues at coordinate 893 of DASSZB010000329.1, read as the reverse complement.
CGCGCAGGGCGTACTGCGAATCGTGGTCGCTCCACGTTCCGGGGAAGACAACTACGGCAAATCGCATGGTCCGGCCCCACCATACCACAGGCGGTCCCGCTCATACACACCAGAGCGCCCCCGGCCAACAGGCCGGGGGCGCTCAGCTAGTTCGGCAGGATTGAGGCTACGGGCAGTCGGCGATCGTGTAGGCCGCGATCGCCTTCGCGCCCTTCGGGTTTGCCCGCCCTTGCAGCGTGCCATCGTCATCGATGATAGCGATGTCATCGCCGCTGTTGTTGTACGCGTCGAGCAAACCTCCCAGCCGCTTGATCTCTTGGAAATCACCGGCCGCTAAGGCGTTCTGCATAGCCGTAATGATGCTTAGTCCGGTCTTCGGGTCGATCGGAACGACAGCGCCGTTGTCCAGGCCCGTGTTCAGGATCGCCGCCAGCAACTGGAACGACCCTATAACCTGCGCCTGGCAGATCTTGGTCCGGCGTGTGCCGTCCGACTCCCTGGCGTTGTTCGCCCAGAACATCCCGAACACCTCTGCGCACGTGTCGAGCGTCTTCCAGCCCAGGTTGATCGTGCCGCCCAGGTGGTCCTCGAAGACGTGGCAGGTGTAGTCGAGGTGCGTCTGCCAGAACCCAGGTGTCCGCGTGGCGCCGCCCTCGACCCGACAGGAGTCCGTCGCAGTCCGGTTGAGGACGTTGGTCAGGCCCGTGTTCACCGGCAGCGTCGCGCTAGTGTTGACCGTGTTCTCGATGAGAGGACCCGCACCGGCGACCAACGTGATCTCGAACTTCTTCGTCACGCCCACACCTAGAGTGAACGGTGTCCCCGCGGTGACAACGCCGATGTTGTTCACCAGCGAAACGTCTGTCATCGTCTCGTCGGCGGTCACGGTCAGC
>DASSZB010000258.1:0-3969 GCA_035702935.1 Dehalococcoidia bacterium | reverse complement strand
CGCATCGTGCGGGACTCCGTGAGTACCAGCTCACTGGGTTGATCTGGGACCATGGTCATCAGGTCCACTCCTGTTTCTCTCAGGGATCGGTGGTGTGGATCGCGCGGCTTTCGGGCCGCGGGGCCCCGGCTGCCGGTGTGTCGACCGGCGGTTGGGGCTCAAAACCGCCCTAGGCGGCAGCGCGGGCCGGCTCTGGCGGGCGGGAGTTGTAGAGGGCTTCCGCGTCGGGCTCGGGCCCGGCCTGTTCATCGAGCCAGTTCTGGATGTCCGAGGTTCGCCATGCGGCCTTGCGGCCGATGGATACGGACCGCGGGCCGTTGCTGCGGCCGGTGCGCTTCTGCGCCTGGCGGTCCTTGTAGAGCTGCTCGATGGAGCGGCCGGCGAGGCGGGATGCTTCGTCTGCCCAGACATGTCCGGGCGGGGGCGGCTGGGTAAAGGTGGGGGTCCGGGGCACTGCTTACTCCTTCTGATCGGGGTCTGTAGTGGGGGTGACCTGATTTGGAGTCGCCGGGGGCGCGAAAAGGACGAGTACGGCGACACCGCCGGCCTCCGCTATGGAGTGCGCGTCTTCCATGCCTGCCGACTTCTGCCGGCCGGTGAGCAGTCCACCGATGAGGGCGGGGCTGCAACCGGTTGCTGCGGCGAGGCTGCGCACGGAGTAGGGGACGCCTCGGCCCGGGTGATCCATGACCCATCTGAGGACTTCGGGGCTGCGCAGGTCGTATCGACGGCTCAATGGATCTCCAGTGGTGCAGAGTGGCCTTGACTGGCTCCATGTAAGCACTCCAGAGTCAGTCTGTCTACAGATTGGGTCACTTCGATGTCGGGTATCAGCAAAGATCTTGGCGCGATAGCATTGATCTGTAGACGATCCGTCTCCAAACCGGGATGGTTGTACGGACTGGCCTGCTACTTTCCCGGTGGTCAGCGCAGCCAATAGAGACAGTCGGTGACAGAGTGACGCGGAAGGAAGAGGACATGACGACGCCGGTATCCCCCTCCGACGTCCTGTCCACCGCGCCCGCTCCGGCCCTGGGCGCGCTCTCCCAACTCGTTCAGGACGCCCTCGATGGGGGCACGTCCCTCCGCCGCCTCGGCGAGCGGGCCATCGACCCAGACAGCGGCGAGAAGATCTCCTGGCAGTACTTCCAGAAGCTGGTCAAGAATCCGCCCGCCAGCCCGCCCGACCCCATGCAGATGCGGGCCCTCGCCGCAGCCCTCAGCAAGCCGTACCGTCGGATCCAGGAAGCCACAGCGAAGCAGTGGCTGCAGTACGAGGCCACCGAACTGAGCGGCTACGACGCCGAGGTGCGCATCATCGTGGGCCACCTCGCGGGCAAGACGCCAGACCAAATTCGGCGCTGGCGCTACATGATAGAAGCCGACGAGCGCGCCCAACGCGACGCTGACGAACGCTAGTTGACACTCCATTAGGCTCTTGACCAGGTAAGCGACATCGAATGTCCGTAAGTAGACATTCCTCGAACCGATTGTAGGCAACTCTCAGTAGACGTACCCTTCACCAACCGTGCACTTCCGGCCATTCTGGCTTGGAGCGCACCGTTGCTCCTGGGGAGGGCACCATGCTGGACGTCGCCTACGAAGCGGTCGATGACCTGCCGCCTGGCCGGCTCGCTCAGATCGACGAGGACAGAGGCCGGATACGTATCCGCCTCGCACGGACCGCACCGTTGGATGCGGTGATAGGACAGCTGAACATCGAGGCCGATCAGCTCGTGAGATCGGCTCGCTGGTTCCAGCTGTGGAAGGACGAAATCGTCTCGTGTAACACCCCTGACCGGCCGCTGCGGGTCGAGTACCTGCTGGAGAAGCGGGAACCACACGGCGCGTATATCGAAGAGCGCAAGGGAACCTTCTGCGCCTTCGTCGATCCCGCCCTGGACACTGAGAAGTTCGCCGCAGTGATGAACCCCGTCACCGTCGAGCATCTCGCGGGTGGACACTGGTTCCAGCTTTACGGCGGGGAGATCATCGACAACTCGCCGGAGCCGATCACGCAGGCGTGACCGCAAGGGGGCAACGTGCCGGGCTACATTGAAGACCGCTGGTACAAGAAGGGCCCCGACGGCAAGCGCACCATCCCGACCGAGCGGCACGGCCAGGGCAAGCGCTACAAGGTGACCGGGATCCCGGGGGTGCGTTCGCGGTCCTTTCCCGACAAGCAGCTGGCCGCAGCCAGAGCCTGGCTGGCCAAAGCGCAAACGGAGAGCACCAAAGGCGAGTTCATTGATCCCCGCGATGGCGCCATCCTGCTGCGGGACTACGTCGATAAGCACTGGTGGCCGACGCGGACCGGGGATCCGGCCACCGTGTCGACCGTCAGCCGGCGGGTGCGCAATCAGATTCTCCCGTACCTCGGGGGGCTGCCGCTGCGGCAGATCAAGGTGGACAGCCTGCGCAAGTGGCTGGCAGACCTGGACGGTGTCATCTCGCCGGGCACCGCGGTGGTCGTCTGGGGGTATCTGAGCAACATTCTGGACTGCGCCGTGGATGACGAGCGCATCCCCAAGAATCCCTGCCGCGCGAAGACGATCAAAGCGCCGTCCAAGCCGCCCAACAAGGCCCGCGCTTGGACCCGCCAGAGGGTGAAGGCCGTGCAGGACGCCCTTCCGGCGCAGTACCAGATTCTTGTCGACATCGGCGCCGGGGCTGGCCTCCGCCAGGGCGAGGCTCTCGGCCTGGCCGTTGATGACGTCGACCTCGTGGGCGGTGTCATCCACGTGCGGCGGCAGATCCGCAGCGTGGACGGGAAGCTCGTGTTCTCGCTGCCGAAGGGCAACAAGACCCGCACCGTGCCGGTGTCCGACCACCTCGCGGCCCGCATCGAGGCGCACATGGCCTCCTTCCCGGCGACGGCGGTGACGCTGCCGTGGAAGAACCCGCGCCCAGCTCAGACGAGGGTGGAGGCGAGGGAGCGTGCCCCGCAGACGCATCGGCTGCTGGTGGCCAACAGGAACAGCTCTGCGGTGCGGGCAAACATGTGGAACGAGCACTATTGGAAGCGGGCCCTCGTTGCCGCAGGTGTCATCCCGGAGCCGGTGAAGGTGAAGCGGAAGACGGGGCGCGGCAACCGGCTCGTCTACAAGGCCGCGCCCGAGCATGGCTTCCACTGCCTGCGCCACACATTCGCGAGCGTGCAACTGGACTCGCGGGAGAATCCCGTGGCAGTCTCGAAGTGGCTCGGTCACGCTGACGCTGCGATCACGCTGCGGGTGTACGGACACTTCCTGCCCGAGGCGGACGGCCGGGGCCGGCAGGCGATGGACGCCTGGTTCTCCAGCAACGCCGCCTCTGCGCCATCCTCCCCAGACGCTCCCCAGGGGGTGGATTCCATTGCCGGGGAGCGGCTCTCACTCCCCGAAGATGAGGCTGTGCTATCGGGCGGGGAGTGCGACGAAACAGGGTTTGACCTGGGAGAAGATGCCGCGTAGTCCGGCCGCGAACTCCCGCAGTTCCTCCGCAAGATAGAGCCAGACCACGGCTCGGTAGCGGTTCAGGTAGAACTTGTCGTGTTGCGAGGTGTCTCAGCGGTTTTGGTCTGCCACTCTCGATCTGTCGCCCTGACCTGGTGGTTTTGTGTGGTGCCCCGTGGTGCTGGGTGGTGGCGGGTGGCGCTTCTCGCGCTCCCCACGGGCTCCCCCGCCTGGGGAGCCTCCCCAGAGCCTCCCCGAGAGACTGCTCCCAAACGTCTGGCGAGCTGGCGGAATCTCCTACTTCAGGACCTCGCCGAGATGGCCCGGCTCGTAGGCGTCACCCGCCCTGGCGGCCTGCTCACGCCTTATGTCCTCCATGGCGACCACGCAGTCCTCGCACGCCCGCACCTCGCGCTCGCCGTCATCACCGGGGTGGACGACGCCGACCACGACCGTGTCGACGACCCCCTTGCCGGGATGCCGGAAGCAGACGCCAGGACTCCATTGGTAGAGATCGAGGATCTGCTGACGGTCC
>DASSZB010000208.1:0-7491 GCA_035702935.1 Dehalococcoidia bacterium | reverse complement strand
CGCCTGCAGGCAATCCGTCAGCGGCCGCACGCGCACCTCCGGTCCTTCCCCGAACCGGACGTCCGCGCCCATTGCGGAGAGCATTCGCTCCGTATGGTCACGTGTTGGCGCTGGTTCAGCCACTGTAGTTTCGCCGTCCGCGTACAGCCCCGCCAGCAGGACCGCCGACTTGACCTGCGCCGAGGCCACCGGCATCACGTAACGAATCCCGGTTAAATTCCCGCCCTGCACGACCAGCGGGGCCTTCGTGTCGTTTTCGCGCCCCGATATGCGCGCCCCCATCTTCCGCAGGGGCTCGATCACCCGAGACATAGGACGAGACCGCAGTGATGCGTCGCCCGTCAGCACCGAGAAGAAGGGCTGCGCCGAAAGCAGACCCGTGAACAACCGGATGGAAGTCCCGGAGTTGCGGCAGTCCAGCACGCTCTGCGGCTCCCGGAGGCCGTTCTTACCGGCCCCTTTGATGTGGAGCTTCCCGTCCTCCTGCCACCGCCACTCAACCCCGAGCCGCCGCAGGCACGCCAGCGTCGCCAGGCAGTCCGCGCCACGGAGGAAGTTCTCGATGACGGCCTCACCCTCGGCTATCGCGTTGAACATCGCCGCCCGGTGTGAGACGGACTTGTCTCCCGGCGGGCTCACGGTCCCGCTGATCCTGCGCGCCGAGCGGACCTTTTCCTCCATCAGTGGCTTACTGGTCGCCCTTTTTTCGAGCTTCCTTCTCGGCCCGCTTCTGCTCCAGCTTCTCCAGGTCCCGCCGGAGGTCCTCGGCGATCTTCTCGGTTCGGGAGGGCCGGACCACGGTTCCCTTTCCTTCAACGTCAGGGACCTCGATAGGCTGCGACATCAGTTCCGGAATTTTCTGCACCTTCCGCAACTGGTCCGCCATCATCTTGCCGATAAGCATGTCCATCAACGCCTGGCCGCCCTTTTCGACGGCGCCGGTGCTCTCCATCTGTCGCTTCGGGGGATTCTTCATGAGAGTGTCGCGGTCCAGCTGGGTCTTCGCGAACGTCTCCAGCAGTTCCTGGTCGCGGGAGTCCTGCAGGATGTCTCGAAACCGCCGCAACTCACCCTCCATGCGCTCCAGCCAATGGATGACGGCCTCCCGGTTGGTCACCCAGATGTCGTGCGCCATCCGCGGGTCCCCGCTGGCCAGTCGCGTCGTGTCCTTCAGCCCGGACGAGGCCATCAGGCTCATGTCCGGCCACGATGGGCTGGTGCGGAGCACGTTAAACAGGGCTGATGCCACCATCAGCGGGAGGTGGCTAACGGCGGCCGCGTACACGTCGTGCTCGTCCGGATCGATGAACAGTGGCTCGGCAGCCAAGAGTTGCGCCAGCCCGACCACGCTCTTTACCGCCCCCTCGGAGGCAGCTACAGATGGACAGATGCAGTAAGCTTTGTACCGGAACAGGTCCGCCTCGGCGTTTACGATGCCCTGGTTCTCCTTGCCGGCCATCGGGTGCCCGCCCACGAAGCTCACGTGCGCGGGAAGCAGCTCACGCGCCCACTTCATAACGTGCGCCTTGGTGCTCGCCGTATCGGTCACGACAGCCCCCTCCGCCAGGTGCCCGGCGATCTGCTGCATCACTTCGCGCACAGACAGCACAGGCGTGGCGATGATTACCAGCGGGGCACCCTCCACCGCCCGGGGCAGGTTGTGCTCTCCCTTGTCGATCGCCCCCATCCGCTCGGCCACCGCCTCGGTGCCGTGCTCTCGGTCGTGCCCGACGATCTGCACGCCCGGAAGGCCCGCCTTCTTCAGAGCAAGCCCAATCGAGCCGCCGATGAGGCCCAGCCCGATAATCGTAATCCGCTTCTGCGCGCCGTCCTTTGCCACGACCCCAAGTATACCCCTACAAACGCGACGCGAGCCGTGGCGGAGTCCCTTAGGGGCTCCACAGTCACGTTTGCTTCGGCGGGCAGCCTCCGCTGCCTATGCTGCGTCGTCCGCCGCGCGCAGCAGGCCGACCCGCTCGTCGCCGGGGTCGCCGTCCTCCATCGCGCGCATCAGCCGCAGGACTTCGGCCGGCGCCCCCTGCGCTGCCGCCATCTCCAGGCCGCGCTCGGCATGCCTGTCCAGCAGTCGCAGCGCGCCGCGCCGCCGGACCAGCCGGCGCCGCAGGCCCGGGGCGGACACTCCCAGGGTCACGTAGGCCACCCGGTGCCACAGCCGTATGCGTCCGTCCACGGCGTCCTGCGCCTTGCCGCAGTCGTGGATCAGCGCCGCTATGAGAACGTCCTTGTCCTGGGACCCCGCCTTCAGCGCTGCCCGGTAGACGTCAAAGCAATGGCGTTGATCGGGGCCTTCCATCCCGTCGAACAGCGCGAACAGCCGCCTGCCCAGCACCCCGGCCGCCTCCGCGCTCTGCTCGTCGGTAACATTCGGCCGCAGCGCCCAGCCCACCTGCCGGGCGCGGTACAGCGCCCGGCTAACTATACGCATCCCCGTCTATCCCTGCGAAAAGATGCGCCAACGTGTTGATCACCGGCCGCATCACCTCGAAAAGGATGCCGAAATGCCCGCCCGTGAAGACGGGTGTCAGGATCAGGACCAGGAGGATCACCGGCCCCCACGGCTCCAGCTGCACGAAGCTTTGGGCCAGGTCCCGTGGGAGCAGACCCGCCACCACCTTGAATCCGTCCAGGGGCGCGATCGGGATGAGGTTGAAGACCCCCAGGATCAGGCTGAACAGCACGATGGAGCTGAGGTATAGCCCGGCGTACTCCTCGACGGTCCAGTCGCCGCGGATCAGCGAGTTGATGACGCTGATGTTGAACGGCGGCAGCCACGGCACGATGTCCGCCTTGAGTGGAAAGCCCGCTACCGCGGCCACCAGGAAATTCGAGAGCGGTCCCGCCGCCGCCGTCATCCACAATGTCCGTTCCGGGTGCGGCGTGGCTCGCGGGTTCACAGGCACCGGCTTTCCCCAGCCGAAGCCCATGATCAGCATCAAGATCGTCCCCGTTGGGTCCAGGTGGGCCAGCGGGTTCAGCGTGACCCGTCCCATCCGCCGCGGCAGCCTACCACCCATCGTGTCCGCCACGTAAGCGTGGGAGAACTCGTGGAAGGAGATGCCGGCGATGAGGGCAGTGCACATCGCGCTGATGAGGATGAGGCCTGCGACCAGGTCGATATCCACCAGGTCGAGGAAGACGAAGATCATTCGCACCCCATGATAGCACGCGGCCCCGGTGAAATCGTGAACAAAGAGACTAATGCAAACGCACCAGAAACCTGGTTCCATATTCCCGGTTCCTGTCCTATAATCGGTTCACGATTCTGGGTTGGGGCCCCACTTCCCCGGCGAGAGCCCCAACCGGATGCACCCAGCGCAGGAAAGGACGGTCACCCATGGCCCCCAGGCGATCACCGGTTGCTGAGCCAGTATCCTCTATCGAGCCTGCCCAAAGGGCCTGGAACTACTCCCTCTTCGACGCGATCTTTCAGCGCCGCGCCCGCCGTTTCCCGCTCGGCGCCGAAATGCCGGGCGCGGTTAACCCGTTCAAGTCGGACAAGGAGCCGGTCCCGCTTGATGAGATCGAGGAGGCCATGCTCGTCGCGGCCGGCACCGGGATCAGCGGCGTCAACCTGTCCGATATCCCGTTCAACGATCAGGACGGCAGCAACTACTGTGGCAACACGCTTATCCAGTTCGTCGGCCGCACTTACGCCAGCGCCTGCGCCTCTCACGGCACCGAGCTCTTCTTCACGAACGACGAAGGCACCTACCTCGTGAAGATGCGCGATGCGCTCCCTTCCCAGATGCAGGAGTTCGCCTCGCTCGATGACCGCGAGAAGATCGTGCAAGCGTTCCGGGCAAACACGGTACAGGTGAAGGAAGGGCGCCTGGACATCCCCATGGTCCCCGGCGTGACCCAGCCGTTCAACTGGTGGAACTGCAACCGGCCGGGCAGCACGCTGTTCATGCCGGTTAGCGACGTCACGTGGGAGTACATCAACGTCCTCATGCTGCTCATGGACGACCCCAACTCCTTCTACGTTTACGACGACCGCAACAACAACGCCGAACCCCTCAAGGAGTGGGCCGACAAGGGCTACCTGGACCGGGCCCGCGCCTACCCGCTCTCCGGCCTCGAGGCCAGCATGCGCATGATCATACCGGGCACGGAGCAGGCGATCATGCTCCAGAACATGTACCTCGCCCTCCAGGCGATGGGCCTGGGAGGGTGGATCTTCAGCGCCTCTATCGGCCCCATGATCATGGGCCTGATGGGCTTCCGCTTCCACATCCCGGACCGCATGGGGCCCATCAAGCCCTTGAACGAGCAGATGGGACCGATGCCAGCGCCGGTGGGCCTCGACGGCCACTTCCAGGCCTATTGCCCGCCCTACTACCCGGACATGGGCGTCGCGGTCCAGGCCATCTGGGACGCCAAGTGGGGCCGTGCCGGCATCTACAAGGAGGAGGGCGGCCCCGTCGCGTTCAAGGAGCGGCAGAGCCTGGACCGGCTGGTCAACAAGACACCGGACTGGTGCCTGGAGGCCACTAAGGCGCTCTGCGACTACATCTGGCAGACCTACGGGCGCTTCCCGGCGACCATCGACCCCATGGAGATGAACATATGGTTCCAGGCGCACCACCTGGAGACGGCCTTCTACGACAGGTACTACCAGCCTGGCGCCTACCCCCAGACCGTCAAAGACCACATGGCGGCCTGGCACGGCGCCCACTGAAGGGCGCAGCCGGGGTCAATCAAACGCTAAGGCTATCTAATTTCTGATTGACCCCGCGTTCTCGTTCCTGCGGAATGATTGTCCCAGGGGTGAAAAACTGTTTTTTGTGTCTGGAAACCGGTGTTTTGGCTGATTGACTCAGCATCTAAGCCTTGGCGCCGGGAATCAATCAGAGGAGGTCCGGGCCGGGCTGTTGGCGTGTGGGTGTTCATGGTTTAAGGATATCGCCGGGTGGGGCCGATGTAGAGGGGGAAATGGCGCTCAGACGGACGCAATGGGTGCCTGCGAGGCCGCAGGTGGCACAGGGTTTCGGGCGGGCTACGATGGCCGGAGTGGCGCCCGGACAGGTCCTTCGTCCCTCTGGATGATGTGGGGGTGTTTGGCGGTGTGGCAGGCGGGAAGTGCCCAGCGAGGTGTTGGTGGGCGCAGCACTGGTAAGCTCGAGTGTGGATAGCGTCGGGCCGTGGCCGGGTGGTTCGGGTGTTCGGGCCGTGCACGCGGGTGCCGCGCCCCTACGGGTGTTGTGTCGGGTCGCGGTGTCCGGGCGCCGACTCAGGGCCGGGGCCCTGAGCCACGTGAAAGTCGACTGGAGAGCGCTAGTACTGGTCGATGATCTTGCGGGCGGCGGCGAGGGAGAGGACCTCGTTGGTGCCGTCTTCGATCATGGAGGCGCGGGCGTCGCGGAAGAGCTTCTCGACGAGCATCTCCTTGGCCAGGCCGTAGCCACCGTACAGCTGGACGGCATCGCTGGCCACGGTGAAGGCGGACTGCGTGCAGAAGACCTTGGAGGCTATGGAGTACTGCGTGGCCGGGGGGCTCGTGGTCTGGTTGTAGACCATGGCGGCGCGGGAGAGCCCGCGCGACGCCTCCACCTTGATGAACATGTCCATGAGCTTTAGCTGGACGGCCTGGTGCTCGGCGATGACCTTGCCTCCCTGCACGCGCTGTTTTGTGTACTTGAGGGCCTCCTCGAAGGCTGCCCGTCCAACGCCGGTGAACGCCGCGCCCATGAAGGCGTTGGCGCCGGCCAGCACGGAGTCGATCACGTAGTGGTACATGGCGGGCTCGATGATCATGTAGGAGCGCGGGATGCGCACATCGTCGAAGAATATCTCACCCTGGTTGAGGGCCCGTTGCCCGAGCTTGTTTAGCGGCTTGCCCTTCGTCACGCCCGGCGACTTCAGCGGGATCAAGGCGACGCCGCCGCCGGCCTGCCCTCGCTCCTTGTCGACGCTGAGGAACGTGAGCGCGTGCGTGGCGATCGTCCCGTTGGACACCCAGGCCGCCTTCTGCCCGTTGATCACCCACTCATCCCCGTCCAGCCGGGCAGTCAGGTCGAAGGCGTTCTCCTTCTGGTGGAACTGGTCTGTCCCCACGAGGAGCGAGTCCGAGCCGTGCTGGGGCTCGGTGATCGCCCAGCAGCCGATGAAACGCGCGTCGCGGTCCTGGACAAACGGCATGACCTCGTCGCGCATGATGTCCTGGTTGCCGCTGGCGATGGCGAAATGGAAGGGAAACGACGTCACGCCAATCCCCAGGGCGAGGTCGCAGGCGCCCCAGGCCATCTCCTCCGTGTAGATGTGCCGCCCGAGCGGCGAAAGCCCCGTGCCGCCGAGCGATTCCGGCAGCGTCATGATGTGGTGGCCGAGCTGGTACGCCTGCTTGAATACGTCCCAGAAGAGCGAGCCTTCCGCGATGACGTCCGAGGGGTCCGGAATCTTGTCCAGCTCGAGGCTGGCCGGGCGCAGCACGTCTTCGGCGAACTGGTGGACCTCCCTCTTGATGGACTCTTCCTGCGGGGTGAGGTTCTTGTTCAGTTCCAGATATGTGGTCATGGGTTCCCTCCGGGCTCAGTGAGGTGCTGAACTAAGCCAACTCTGCCATCGCCCCACCCCAACGGACGAAGAAATTATATCCGGGGGACACCCCCAGACCCCCGTCCCTTCGGCTGCGCTCAGGGCAGGCGCCGGGGCTCCGCCCCTCTGTACTCCCCGTTGACAGCACGCTGTGGCTACAGCGGCCACTATAATATCGGCTGACCGCAGATGCCACTGCCGTGCGGTCCGAGTGGGGAGAACGATTATGCGAGAGAACGCCCTCAAGCGCCTCTGGGCCGGGGATAAGCCGGCGCTCGGCGGCTGGCTGACGAACCCTTCGAGCGCTTCCGCCGAGGTCTTTGCCCAGGCGGGCTTCGACTGGATCTGCGTCGACACGCAGCACGGGCTGATCGACTACCAGATGAGCGTGGACATGCTCCGGGCGATCTCGACGACAGATGCTGTGCCCATAGTCCGGGTGCCGTGGAACGAGCCCGGGATCATCATGAAGTCCCTCGACGGCGGCGCCTACGGCGTCATCATCCCGATGGTGAACACCCGCGCCGAAGCCGAGGCCGCCGTCTCCTGCTGCCGCTACGCCCCGAAGGGCGTCCGCAGCTACGGCCCGTCGCGGGCAGTTCTTTATGCCGGCCGCGACTACTTCCAGCACGCCAACGAGACCGTCCTCTGCATCGTCATGATCGAGACCGCGCAGGCGATCGAGAACCTGGACGAGATCCTTTCCGTCCCCGGGGTGGACGTCGCCTACATCGGCCCGGCAGACCTCAGTGTGTCACTGGGCTTTCCGCCGGCCTCCTACCACGAAGACCCGAAGTATGCCGGCGCCGTCCAGGCCGTGCTGGACGGTTGCCGAAAGCACGGGGTAGTTCCAGGCTTCCACGGTGGTAACCCCGACAACGCCCGCGCCCGCATCGCGCAGGGGTTCCGTTTCGTGGAAGTGTGCGAGGACATGGG
>DASSZB010000062.1:0-2860 GCA_035702935.1 Dehalococcoidia bacterium | reverse complement strand
GGCTTCGCCGCCGGATAGGCGCGCGAGCAAAGCGCGGCGCGTGGGATCGGCGAGGGCCGCGAACGTTGTGCTGATCGGATCTGAGGCGGTTGCATGTGCCATGGCGTATTTAACCTAGTGGTAAAATACACCCCGAGACGGAGCCTGTCAAGGACTGTTTACGGGGATGGCCGTCAAGGAAACGCTGGACGCCATGCAGGCCCAGTACCTGGTCTGCGGCCACCTCACCCGCGCCTGCCGCCAGGCCATGGCGGAGATCGCCCTGGACGAAATGGACGACCCGGCAGTGCGCCGGCGCGCCGTCCAGTTGCTGCAGGAGATCCTGGCGGACTGGTCAGACGCGCAGCGATGGCTGCGGACCGAGATCTCGCGCAGGCAACGGGCGGCAACTTTAACGCCCCGTTAATCGCCGTTAACAACTCGTTAACCGGCCCTGCCTACCCTGTAACAAACACAGGAACGAACATGCACAAGGAGGCTTTTCTTGACGGACTTTATCCGCCGAATCTTCTCGACGCACTCACTCCAACGCCCCGCGTTTCTGCTGCTCGCCGCCATCGCCCTCCTGGCAGTGACGCTGGCTGCCTGCGGCGACGATGACGAGGCAGACGGAGACGGCAACGGGGACGGAGGCAGCGCCACGGCAACGCCGGACGGCATCGACTACGGCAGCCTGGGCGGGGAGATCCGCATCGACGGCTCTTCCACGGTCTTCCCCATCTCCGAGGCTGTGGCCGAGGAGTTCAGCAAGGTGGCGGACACCCGTGTGAACGTGGCCTTCTCCGGTACGGGCGGCGGCTTCGAGAAGTTCTGCCGCGGCGAGATTGAAATCAGCGACGCGTCCCGGCCGATGAAGCAGGAAGAAAAGGACACCTGCGCCGCCGCCGGCATCACGGACATCGTCGAGCTGCAGGTCGGCATCGACGCCCTGACAGTCGTGCTGAACCCCCAGAACGACTGGGTGGACTGCCTGACGACGCAGCAACTGTTCGACATCTTCAAGGTCGACGGCGCCAACAAGTGGAGCGACGTGGACCCCACCTGGCCCGATGATGACATCGTCCTGTACTACCCGGGCACCGACTCCGGCACCTTCGACTATTTCGTCGAGTCGATTATCACGAAGACAGACGAGAACGCTGCTCACCGCGGCGATGGCACGTCCTCCGAAGACGACAACGTCCTGGCGCAGGGCGTCGAAGGCGACAAGGGAGCCATCGGCTACTTCGGCTTCGCGTACTACGAGGAGGCCGGCAGCAGCCTGAAGGCCGCCTCCGTTGACGGCGGCGACGGGTGCGTCGAACCGACCTTCGACAACGCCCTCTCCGGCGACTACGCCCCGCTCAGCCGGCCGCTCTTCATCTACACCCGTGAGCAGTTCCTGACCGAGAAACCAGAAGTCGTGGGGTTCCTCAAGTTCTACCTTGACAACGCCGAGTCCCTGGTAGCTGAGGTCGGCTACATCAACATCCCGGAAGACCTGCTTGCCGATCAGCAGGCTAAGATCGAGCCATTCCTGCCATAGGCCTGTATCGCAGATGACACGCGAGACGGCAGGCCTGTGGTGTGGCGGGGCCTGCCGTCTTGCATCTTCTTCTCACAAGCCAGGAGAGCATGGCCACACCAGCGCGTGACCTGACAGGCGACGAACTGGGGGCCGTTCTTCGCAAGCGGCCCCTGCGCCACGCTAACGAGGCGGTCATCAAGGCGCTGCTCGGCGCCTGCGCGGCCATTTCGGTGGTGACCACGGCACTGATAATCGTCGTCCTGGCCCGGGAGACCTTCTCATTCTTCCAGGAGGTATCGTTCGCCGAGTTCTTCCTGGAAACCCGCTGGCAGCCACTCTTCAAGCCGGAGTCATTCGGTATCTGGGAGTTAGTCGCCGGCACCGGCAATGTCGTCTTCTGGTCGCTGGTGATGGCGCTGCCTGTCGGCCTGGCAACGGCCATCTACCTGAGCGAGTACGCGGCGCCCGGGACCCGCCGCCTGTTGAAGCCGGTACTTGAGGCACTGGCGGGCGTTCCCACCGTCGTCTACGCGTACTTCGCCCTGAATGTGGTGACACTGGACATCCTTCGGCCGATCTTTGGCCAGGACGTGCCGATCTTCAACGCCCTGGCCGCCAGCACCATGCTTGCCGTCATGATCCTGCCCACGATCGCCTCGATCTCGGAGGACGCCATGGCCGCGGTCCCGCGCGACCTGCGCGAGGCTGCCTACGGGCTGGGCGCGACCCGGCTTGAGGTGGCGGTGCGAGTGGTGGTGCCGGCGGCGCTGTCGGGCATTATTGCCTCCGTCTTGCTGGCGATAGCACGCGTGGTGGGTGAGACGATGATCGTGGCGATTGCCGCAGGCTCCACGCCAAACCTGACACTTTGGCCGCTTTCGACGATCCAGACGATGACCGGCTACATGCTGCAGGTGGGCCTGGGTGACGCGGCCCGCGGCACCATCCAGTACAAGAGCCTCTTCGCCGTCGGCTCGACGCTCTTTGTCATCACGCTGTTGTTCAACATCGGCGCCACCTGGTTTGTCGGCCGCTTCCGCGAGGAGTACCAGTAGTGGCCGCCCAGGGCGGGACCCTTCGTGCCACCGGGCGTGTGGCCCGCCGCCAGATGGTGTCGCGTGCCGCGCGATGGATCCTCCTTGCCGCTTCGCTGATCGGCGTCGGTATCCTCTTGTTCCTTGGCTACGAAACCGTCAGGGAGGGAGCGGGCCGGCTCAGCCTCGACTTCCTGACCAGCTACCCTTCCCGTAAGGCAGAACAGGCCGGATTGCGCTCCTCCGCACTGGGCTCGGCATGGGTGCTCGGGACGACGGTGGTGGTGGCCCTGCCGGTCGCGGTGGGCACAGCGATATG
>DASSZB010000021.1:0-3418 GCA_035702935.1 Dehalococcoidia bacterium | reverse complement strand
GAAGCCGGCTCAAACACCCCGCCGGTGTCTTCCACAGCCTTGTTGCCAAGGCCAAACATGTTGAAGAACGGCTCTACCCAAAACTCGCTCCAGTCGTAGAGCTTCTGCACCAGCTCGCTGTCCTGGTTGGCGCCGGCCAATAGGGCCAGGAAACGTCCTCCGGTCAGGACCAGTATCACGGCCCAGAAGACAGCCAGCACAGTTAGTAGCAATCCCCTCATAACATCGAAACCTCGCTTTCGATGCCTATCGTGACCGGCGGGGGATTGAGCGGGCGTAAACGCGCTCCCCTATCGCCATATCATGGGCGTAGCAAGCGCACAGGATGCCCCTATCGGCGGCGCGCCGGTTTATGCCAGTTCTCGCTCCAGTTGCGCCAGCCCCATCGGCCCCAGGTCCAACGCCTGCGAATGAAACGCCCTCAGGTCAAAATCCGCGCCGGCCTTTTTCTTCGCGCTGTCGCGCACCCTCAACCACGAGGCCTCGCCGACCTTGTAGCTGATCGCCTGCGCGCCCCAGCCCAGGTAGCGCACGACCTCGCTGGCCATGAACTCCCGGGGGCGCCCCGTCCGTTCGATCGAGAACTCCACGGCCAGGTCGTGGTTCCACGTCTCTCCGGGGTGGAAGCTCTCGCCCGCCGGGATCTTGAGCTCCAGGTGCATCCCGATGTCGATGACCACGCGCACGCAGCGCAGAGCCTGCGCGCTGAGCAGGCCCATGTAGTAATCCGGGTTCTCCAGGTATCCCAGCTCGCCCATCAGACGCTCGGCATACAACGCCCAGCCCTCGCCGTAGCCCGAGATAAAGCCCAGCAACCGCTGGTAACGCGATAGCTTGTCGCCGAGGCAGCGGGCGCCGGCCACCTGCAGGTGATGCCCGGGCACGCCCTCGTGGTAGGCCGTCGTCACCTCACCCCACATTGGGAAGCGCTCCCGACCCATCGTCGGCCACCAGGTCCGGCCGGAACGCTTGAAGTCTTCCGAGGGCCCGGTGTAGTAGGCTGCGGCCGCGCTGCCCGAGGGCGGGATCATCACCTCCACCCGCCTGATCTCCTCCGGGATGTCGAAGTGCGTTCCGTGCAGGTCAGACAGCGCCTGGTCGTGCAGTTCCTGCAGCCACGCCCGGTAAGCGTCGGCGCCCTCGATAGAGCGCGCCGGGTCGCTTTCCAGCAACTCCAGCACCTCTGGCACGGAAGCGCCGGGCTTGATCCGCTCCGCCGTCGCCACCATCTCCCGCTCCACCTCGTGCAACTCCTGCCAGCCCCATTCGTACGTCTCCTTGGGGTCGATGGAATCCCCCAGAAATACGCGGGACAGGAGCGCGTACCGGTCCTCCCCGGCGGCCTCGCTCTCGCTCGCCTTCGACGCGTAGCCGTTGCGCAGGAAGCTTGCCATTTCCGCGTAGGCGAATTTGGCGCCACGTACTCCCCGCTCCAGGTCGGCCCTCAGGCCCGCGTTCGGGGTTCCTGCGTCATACTGCGCCAGCAAGCCGTCGAAATACGTCTTCTCGCCCACCACGACCCCGCTCCACGTCTCCGCCTGCTTCGCGCCCTCCAGCGCCTGCCGTTTTGCGGCCACCAGGCCCCGGCTGATGCCCTCGTTCAGCGATTGCCGGTACAGGGCCAGCGTGCGCGGCACCAGTGCCAGGCGGGCGGCGATGTTCGCCCAGTCGTCCTCCGTGGCCTTGGGCATGTCGTCGAAGATGCTGCGCGCCCGCTGCAGCGGGCTGGCTATGATGCGCAGCGCCCGCAACTGCTCGCCCGCCTCGTAGAGATCGCGCTGGACGCCGAGCCGCTCGGCCATGAACTCGCGCGCAACGCGCTCCCGGTCGTCTGCCGGGACCTCGGCCTCGATGGCCTCCAGGGTGCGGTGGTTCAGCGCGGCGATGCGTGCGGCGCCATCGGGCGAGTAGTCCGGCATCTCCCGCTCGTGGCCGGGGATGCCCAGCGCCGTGGCCGTACTGGGGTCAAGAGCCGCCAGCTCGTCCACGTACTTGTCTGCGATCTCGAATATGCGGGACATCGTTTTCCTCCCCCAGGCGGACCTTCAAGGTGCCATGCTCCGGCAGCGGCCGTGCAATGTCAATCAGCCAATTCCTTCAACACTTAGCTGCCCCATTCGCCCTACCATTCTTGCCCTCTCCGATGTATCGAACGATGCTCGACAGTAAAGCCTACGCTAGCTAACCTGAATCCGATGGCCCAAGGCGACGGCTCCCACCCGACCAACGACATCTACGATCTGACCATTATCGGCGCCGGCCCCACCGGCCTCTTCGCCGCCTTCTACGCCGGCCTGCGCGAGCTGCGCACCAAGATCATCGAGGCCCTCCCCGAACCGGGCGGCCAGCTCGCCGTCCTCTATCCCGAAAAGTACATCTACGATGTGCCCGGCCACCCCAAGGTGCTGGCCAAGGACCTCGTGCGGATGCTCGTCGAGCAGACCGCCCTCTTCGCGCCCACTTTCGTATACGGCGAGCGCGTCGAGACGCTGACCCGCAAGCAGGTCGGGGACGAGGAGGTCTGGCGGGTGGGCTCGCCCACCAGCGCACACCTCACCCGCACGGTGCTCATCACGGCCGGCATCGGCGCCTTCGAGCCCAACCGGCTGGACCGTCCCGGCGTCGACGACTACTTCGAGAACGGCGTCTACTACTTCGTCAAGGACAAGCGCCCGTTCCGCAACAAGCGCATCCTGATCATCGGCGGCGGCGACACGGCCGTGGACTGGGCGCTGAACCTGAAAGACTGGGCCGGACACATCACCCTTATCCACCGCCGCGACGGCTTCCGTGCCCACGAGGCCAGCCTCGCCCACCTGCGCACGACGGACATCCCGATCATGGTTTTCTGGGAGCTCAAGCGCATCGACGGCGACGGCAAGGGCGTCAAGAAAGCCATTATCTACAACAACAAGACCGGCGAAGAGCAGGAGCTGGACATCGACATCGTCCTCATCAGCACCGGCTTCAAAGCCAATCTCGGCGCCATGGAGCACTGGGGGCTGGAGATGGCCGACGTCCGCCACATCAAGACTAACGGCCTGCTGGAGACCAACCTCCCCGGAGTCTTCGCGGCAGGCGATATCGCCTCCGTGGAGGGCTCCGTGGCCCTCAACCTCATCGTCACCGGCTTCGGCCAGGCCGCCCTCGCCGCCAACGCCGCCAAGCAGCACATCGACCCCGCCTCCCGCATCTTCCCCGGCCACTCCAGCGAACTCAAGCTGGCGTAGGCGAGCGGACAGCGTAGCTGCAGACCTTCAGGTCTGCCGGGCAGGGCTAAAGCCGTGCATCGACGAACCCATTGGCGCCCATCCCCAATCTGCGCCCAACCGTGCTAATCTGTGGGGCAATGAGCACTGCTGAGCCCGCATCCGCGCCTCCCGGCCAGGTCGTCCGACTGCCGTTCCCCATGCAGGAT
>DASSZB010000174.1:0-12244 GCA_035702935.1 Dehalococcoidia bacterium | reverse complement strand
GTGACAGCACCGTCGGCTTTGCTCTCAGCATACAGTCGCGCGACGGGAATGGTTGAGTCCGGGCGGAGGACCACGCGTTCACCGGTCCAGCCGTCCCAATCGAGGAACGAGTAGACGCGGCCCAGCATCTGCGGGGAGAGCGTGCCGGCAGACGTGAAGAGGTGGAGGTGCTCGATGGTGGGCGTGCGCACCTCTTCGTAGCCCCAGCCGAGGCAAACGTCCCTGAAGGCCTGTTCTATTTTGCGGAAACGCGCCATGTCGTCCGGCAGCCAGTCACGCATGCCGGGAGGGCGCATTGAATCACCCATAAGACCACTCTCCCGCGGGGATGAGGTCATTCTAGCATTCGCTAAACACGGGGTTCAAACGCGATTTGTCCGCCGTCTAGCCACCGGAAGCGATATAATCTCCTCGCTACGGCACGAAATGTACGCGAGAGTGCGGACCCTCCTGAGCGGCTGCCAGGTTAGCGGCCGCCGAATCCGGGCGCTACGCCTGGGTCTCTCCGTATTTGCCCTACTGCTTGGCGGCGGGATTTTCGCCTGCGCGGGCTCGCCGGACGGCCCGCCCGGTTCCGTGCACGTGTTGACCGCCGACGGCACGGTGAACCCGGTGATGGAACGGTACATCAACCGGGGCATCAACGCGGCGGAAGACGACAACGCGTCGGCAGTTGTCATCAGGCTGGACACGCCAGGAGGGCTTTCCAGCTCCATGGACGATATCGACCGGCACATCCTGAACTCCCATGTGCCGGTAATCGTCTACGTCTGGCCGTCCGGCGGGCAGGCGGCCTCGGCAGGCACGTTTATCGCCTACGCGGCACATGTCGCGGCCATGGCGCCGGGTACGGTCATCGGATCGGCGACGCCGATTGATGCCAGCGGCGGCGACATAGAAGGCGATCTCGGGAACAAGGTCAAGGGAAACGCCGTGGCCAAGATCCGAGAGTACGCGGCCCTGCGGGGGCGCAACGCGGACTGGGCAGAGCAGGCTGTCCTGGAGGGGATCTCAGCTTCCGCGGGCGATGCTGTCGAGCTGAAAGTCGTGGATTACCAGGCGTCCGACCTTGAGGAGCTGCTGGACAAGGTAGACGGCCACGAAGTGACACTGGGTGACAACCGCCGGGTCGAGTTGAAGACGGCCGACGCGGCCCTTGTCTACAACGACACGAACTTTATAGAGGAGTTCCTGGCGATACTTGCCGACCCGAACATTGCGTTTCTCCTGCTGTCGTTCGGCTCGCTGGGCATCTTCATTGAGTTTCTGCACCCGGGGGCCATCTTTCCCGGGGTCTTCGGCGTCATCTGCCTGCTGTTCGGGTTCTTCGCGCTTAGCGTGCTCCCATTCAACTGGGCGGGGGTGGCTCTGATTTTGTTCGCCTTCTTGCTGTTCGCCCTGGAGTTGTTCATAACCAGCCACGGGATATTGGGCATCGGAGGCATCATTGCGCTTGTGCTGGGTGGGTTGCTGCTGACAGCGGACAACCCGCCGGGATTCAAGGTCTCACCCGCGCTGGTCATCGGGCTGGCAGCGACACTGTTCGCGTTCGTGATCTTCGTATTCGCCAACGTCCTGCGCATCCGGCGCCTGCCGGCGCAGGTGGGGGTGGAAACCCTGGTAGGCAAGCCGGCGGTGGCGAGGTCAGAGCTCAACCCGAAGGGGTTCGTGTTCGTGGACGGCGAGTACTGGTCGGCAGAATCAGAGAGCGGAGAGGTCACCGCGGGGGAGCGGGTGGTGATTACCGGCATGGAAGGATTAAAACTGAGGGTCAAGAAGACAGAATCAGGAGGAGAGCAGGCATGAGCGAAGAACCCAGGCGCACGGCGCCAGAAACCAACTTCCTGGCGAAGATACTCACAGCGTTCGGCTATGTCATGGCCGTGCCGCTGTTCCCGTTCGCGGTGCGAATAGTTCAGGAATACGAGCGAGGTGTCATCTTCCGGCTGGGACGGCTGGTGGGGGCGCGCGGCCCGGGCCTGTTTTTCATCCTCCCGTTCGTCGAACGCATGGTGAAGGTGGACCTGCGCATCGTGACGATGGACGTGCCGCGACAGGACGTGATCACCCAAGACAACGTCACGGTGAAGGTGGACGCCGTAGTCTACTTCAGAGTCGTAAACCCTGAAGATGCGGTAACCAAGGTGCTGGACTACTTCCGCGCGACCTCTCTCGTGGCTCAGACCACTCTCAGGAGCGTCCTGGGCCAGTCAGACATGGATGAACTGCTGAGCAAACGAGATGAGGTGAACCAGCGCCTGCAGCACATCATCGACGATGCGACAGAGCCATGGGGCATCAAGGTCACGATAGTCGAAGTTCGAGACGTGAGCCTGCCGGCCGACATGATCAACGCGATGAGCCGCCAGGCGCAGGCCGAGCGCGAACGCCGCGCAAAGGTCATCCACGCCGAGGGCGAGTTCGAGGCATCAAAGCGCCTCGCCGAAGCTGGAAAGGTGATGGCTGACCAGCCTGTCACCCTGCAGCTTCGTTACCTTCAGACGCTCACCGAGATCGCTTCCGAGCGGAACAGCACCGTAATCTTCCCGATCCCCATCGACCTCATAAACATGTTCATGGGCAACCGCGGCGGGAACGGCAACACCGGAAACCGGCGGGAGATCCCTCCGCAGAGCGGATAGAACTACGGCGGGCGAAGTGTGACCTCGCCGGCCTCGATCGTCAGTAGCGAGCCGTCGGCGCAGCGGAGGACGAGGCTGCCTTCCGGGGTGATATCTTCGGCCACCCCCTCGTGGGAGACGCCCCGGAAGGTCACGGTTACGTCGCGGCCCAGCGTCTCCAGCCGGTCACGCCATGCTGCGCGGATGGCGCTCGATGCGGTGCTGGAGTAGAGATCTTCGAATTCGTTGAGGAGGGCCGCGAGGAACTCCTCCCGCGAGACGCTGCGGCCGAATTCCCGCTTGACACTGGTGGCGATCGATGAGACGTCGGAACTTTCCTCGACGTCGAAGTTTACGTTGACGCCGATGCCGATTAGCGCGTACTTCACTTCGCCGCCGGAAAGCTCGCTGTCGATGAGGACGCCGGCGAGCTTACGTCCCGACAGGAGGACATCGTTGGGCCATTTCAGGTCCGGTTCCAGGCTGGTGACCGCTTTAACGGCGCGGAGGACGGCCAGGGGAGCGGCCATGCCGAGGGTGCGGAGCCGCACGAGATCGGGCCTCAGTACGAGAGTCAGGTAGATGTTCTTGCCGGCAGGCGAAACCCAGGACCGCCCGAGACGTCCGCGCCCCGCCGATTGCTCTTCAGCGATGACGGCAGTGCCCTCGGCGGCGCCGTCCTCCGCCTCGCGGCGGGCGACGTCCTGGGTTGACGACGTGCTTGTGAGATAGACGATGCGGCGGCCGATTGTGCCGGTGGTCAGGCGCTCTTCAACGCGTTCGAGGTTGAGCCACATGCTGGTTTCAGGATAGCCGGGTGACAAAACAAGAGGCCAGCCCGGAGGCTGGCCTCTTGAGCACGGCACGTAGGCCTGCTACGTACCCTACATTCCTACACCAGCACCTCGATGAGGTGAAGGTGTGAACGGACAGGCCCACGGCCATAGCTAGGTTGGTCCATTCACATCACCTCCTTTCCTGCGAAGCATGGTACCAGATAGGCACATCCGCGTACAAGGCCAAATTATTACGATTTCGGAACCCTGAAAAGGTGAGGAAGTACTATGCGCGAAGCGCTTCACGCAGGACCCGCCGGGCAACCTCCCGGTCATCGCACGCGTAGGCACCGTCCGCCAGGTGGACATCGGGTTCATGTCCCTTGCCGGCGAGAAGGACGGCGTCTTCGTCAACGGCCATGCCCAGGGCATGTGCGATAGCTTCGCGCCTATCCGGGATGATGGCGAAATCGTGACCCTCCCGCTTACCGGCGGCAGTGAGTCCGGCGGCGATCTCTCGCAAAATCGTCTCCCGGTCTTCCGTGTAAGGGTTATCGTCGGTGACGATCGTGAAGTCAGCAGTTTCGGCGGCGACGCGCCCCATGGCCGGACGGCGGTCCCGCTCCCGCTCTCCGATTGAGCCGAAGACGGCAATGAGCCGTCCGTGGGAGCGAGAACGCAGCAACTGGAGGACGCGTCGCAGGGCGTCCGGGGCATGCGCAAAGTCGACGACCACGGTAAAGGGCTGGCCCTCATCAATGAACTCCATGCGGCCGGGCGCACCGCTCCACGATGCGATGCCGGCGGCGATGCCGTCCATGTCCAGCCCTGCCGCCAGGCACACGCCGGTGGCGGCCAGGGCGTTGTAGACGTTGAACTGACCCGGCTTGGGGACGGTGATTTCCCGCTCCCCTCCGGGAGATTGGACCACGAATCGAGACGTCCAACCCTCCTCACGGAGAGCAACCGTGGATATGTCACCGTCAGACAGCCCATAGCGCACGGTCTTCACCCGGGAGACGGACTTGAAGTAGGCGAAGGAGGGATCGTCGGCGTTCAGGATGGCGGTTTTCTCGATGCCCTTCTGGACGGACTCGCCCAGCATTTCGAAGAGACGCCCCTTGGCCGCCAGGTAAGCCTCGCCGGTGCCGTGGAAGTCCATGTGGTCAGCGCCGACACAGGTGACGACGCCGATGTCGAACTGACATTCGTCGAGACGGTG
This sequence comes from Dehalococcoidia bacterium, assembly GCA_035702935.1. Lineage (GTDB taxonomy): Bacteria > Chloroflexota > Dehalococcoidia > SM23-28-2 > RBG-16-64-32 > DASSZB01. The sequence continues at coordinate 7,625 of DASSZB010000174.1, read as the reverse complement.
CAGGGCCAGGCCATGGGACGTGGCTTCGATGATGGCCCAGCGGCAGCCTGCGTCCGCGATCTCGCGGAGCATCGCCTGGAGTTCAGGCGCCTCCGGCGTCGTGAAACGCCCGGTGTCTGCCAGCGACCTCTCACCGATCCGGCACTCGGCGGTGCTGATGAGACCGGTCGGCTCGCCGCCGGACCGCAGGACGTGGTCAACCAGGTGGGCGAGGCTGGTCTTGCCGTCGGTGCCGGTAACGCCAATGACGCGGAGCCGACGCGCGGGGTGACCGCAGAGGGCGGCGGCGATCTGAGCCAGCGCCGCGCGCGTGTCAGGAGCGATGAGGGAGGGCGTCCCGGTCTGCGACAAGAGTTCGCGCCACTTCGTCTCGCGGTCCGCCTGTACGGCGACGGCGGCAGCACCCTGGGAGACGGCCTGCCGGAGGTAATCGTGCCCGTCTGCTTTCAGTCCCGGGACAGCGACGAAGATGGCGCCTGAGCCAGCCGACCGAGAGTCGTAGACGGCGGTAGTCACCTCAGGGTCAGCGCCGCCGGAGACGGCAGACCCGGGGACTTCCGTGAGGAGCTCAGACAGACGCATATCAACCGATAGAACGCACTGGCGTGGGCGACGGTTTCGAGGACAAAGACCCAGTAGGCCTGTAGGCCGAGTTCTGTATCCTTCCAGGGAAGGACGGTGACCATCAATCTGGGACCTCGATTACTCAAGGCCTCTAGCGGCCAACCCGGGAGTTTGGGCCGGGCACCCTTAGCACTCCCCTATTTGGCCTTGCTCCGCGCGGGGTTTGGCCGGCCTCCGGCTCACACCGGAGCCGGTGGGCTCTTACCCCACCATTTCACCCTTACCCTTGCGGGCGGTATGTTTCTGTGCCACTTTCCGTCGGGTCACCCCGCCTGGGCGTTACCCAGCGCGCTGCCCGGTGGAGCTCGGACCTTCCTCCCCCCGCCCGAAAGCGGGGAGCGGTCACCCGGCCTACTGGATCTTTACCAAGTATACCAGTCATGAGACGGCGAGTTTCATGGTTGGGTGCTGTCGAGCGCCAGGTTCGCGAGCTGGTCTGCGCGCTTGTTCCGCTCCCGGGGAACGTGCTCTACATCGAATCCGTCGAAGCGGTTGCGAAGCTCGATGATCCGGTGGAAGAAGGGCTGCAAGCGCGGGTTTCGCACCCGGTAGCGGTACTGGAGCTGGCGGACGATGAGTTCGGAGTCCATGCGCAAGTCAACCGCGCGAGCGCCGAGGGCCAACGCGGCCTCAAGGCCGGCGATGGCGGCCTGGTATTCGGCCTCATTATTGGTGGCGCGCCCCAGCCGGCGGGAGACGGTATGGACCTCACGGCCTTCGGGATCGTAGACGACTGCGCCGATCGAAGCCGGCCCGGGATTGCCCCTGGAGGCGCCGTCGGCGAAGACGGTCCATTTCGCAGCGGTCACAGGGATCAGGGCCTCAGGACGATCTCGATACCCTCATCCTTGACAACGATGCGGGCGACAACATCCCTCAGCAGTTCCTGCTGGTCCGGGAAATCAAGGTGCTCCCACTCGTCCCGGAGGCGGTCGAGCAAGACCTCGCGGCGGGTCCGCCGCTCGGTCTCGGTGGCCTGCTGCTGCGCGATGCGGCTGGACTCGGCCAGGTGGTCCTCCAGCTGGAGCTGCTCCGTCGCCAGGGCGAGGCCGAGCGCTCGAAGCTTCTCGCGGCCAATGTTGCCTGTTGCCGCGTCATCCATGTACTGTTCGAGGCGCTTGTCGAGGCGGCGCGCCTTGTCGCGGAGGCGGCGGAGGTCATCTTCGCCGTTTTGCCCGGCGCCGTTCGTAGACTGCCTGAGGCGCGGGGCAGTCTTGGCGGCCAGGAGCCGCATCCGCACTTCGGCCTCGAGGTCGTCTGCGCGCCTCGTGTGATAGTCGCACAGGCTGCGGTTGGTACGGGATTCGCACTGGTAGTAGCGATACTGGGCGGTGCGGACCCCACCGTCGCGAAGCTTCCCCTTCTGTTTCCTGGTCACGCCAATCATCTTGTTCCCGCAGTAGCCACAGTAGCTCATGCCGGACAGGAGGAAGGGAGAGACCTGTCGCGCATCCGAAGCGGGCCGGCGCTCATCGAGCCGTTCCTGCACCTGCTGGAAGTCCTCCTGCGAGATGAGGGGAGTATGACTGGCCGGCACACGAACACCGAAACGCGAGTAAGTGCCGACGTAGGCTCGATTGCGGAGAATGTCGCGGACGGTCACCATGCTCCAGAGGCCTCCTCTACGGGTGCGGTGCCCCTCCTCGTTGAGGCGGCGGGCGATGCGCCGGATGCCTAACCCGTCCCTGATATAGAGGCGGAAGATGTAGCGAACGACTGAGCCTTCCTCGGGCACGGCGACCAGACGACGCTGCGGACCAACCTTGTACCCGAAAGGGGGACGGCCCAGTACCTCGCCCTTAACGGCGCGGCGGCGCATCGCGGCCTTCACCTTGTCGCCGATGCTGCCGGCGGCCCGGTGCTCGGACCACCGCTCCAGGAGGGGCGCGGAAACATCCTCCCCCGTTTCGATGCTGATTATCGGGACGCCAACGGTGGCCAGTTGGAAGTACCTGCGCGTGGCATCGATGATCGTTTCGCCCAGGCTGGCAAGGCCGGGGACGACGACGACCAGGAAACCCCCCGGCGCCTGCTGACGCGTGAAATCCAGGAGCTGCCTGAAGCCGGCGGACTCCACGTTGCTCCGGGCATCGCTCTTGCCGTCCAGGAACGCCGCCGCGGCCTCGTAGCCATTGTTTTTGCAGAACGCCAGGAAGTCCTCGCTCTGATTGGCGAGGGACTGGTTACCTGTCTCCCGAAAGTATCCGATTGCGCGCATTAGTTCACGAGCAGAATTCGCTCACAGCTTACGCATTGGACGAGGCCCACGCCTGCCCTGGCCTTTTGGAGCACTGACATTGGCAAAGTGATGCGGCAGCCCTTGCACATGCCCCGTTCGACGTGTGCCACCGCCTGCCCACCACGGCGCTCGCGGAGGACCTGATAAAGGCTCAGCGCGGCGCGGTCTATCCCGGCGGCCTGCTGGGCCCGTCGCGCCTCCAGGCGCTCCACCTCCGGCTCAATGGCAGACTGTTCCCGCAGAAGCTCTTCCCTGTTAGCCTGGGATGCTGCCTCCATCTCCGAGCAGAGGGCATCGGCTGCGCGGAACTCGGTCTCAGCGGCTTCTGCCTCTTCCATGAGGGCGAGGAGCGCATCCTCGCGCTTCGATGCCTGGCCCTTGAGGGACCGGACATCGGTGTCCAGGTCGGACAGCTCCTTGGGGTTGCGGACGGTGCCGCCGTACAGTTTGGCTTCCATTTCACTCGCTTTGGCCCGGACTTCGTCTACCTCCCACTCGATGTCCTTTTGCCTCGCGCGAAACCCGCCCAGTGCCTCCTGTTTCTCCGCTCTGGCGCGCCGCGCCTCAATGAGCTCTTCGCTCTCCTGCATTGCTTCTTCGATCTCAGTTAAACGGGCGCGGTCCCTGTCCAGTGCAAGATCGGTCTCCTGGAGGTCGAAGAGTTCAGTGGCAACAGTCATTTGCGAACGGGCATAAGTGGCATCCTGGTGGGCGAGTTGGACAACCTTTGCGACGGGATTATAGACTTAGGTATCAGGGCATTGCAATAACGCGTCACGAGCTTTCTCGGCAGACGGCCACTCCACCCGAGCGCAAGCCTTACTCACCATGCAAATCAACGTCCTCAGAGAACTTCGCCAGTCCATCGGCGCCGTTTCAGTCGTCGACTTCGCCGAGAAGATCGTGCGATTCGACGGCCTGGAACTGCATGGACTGAGCGGGTCTGTCTCGATGCTCAGGACAGACCGCGGCCTCCTGGTGACACTGAACGCGGAGGGGCGGGCAATCGAGCGCTGCTCTCGTTGCCTGACAGAGGTCGAGACCCCGCTGGAGATAGCATTTGAGGAGGAGTATGTGCCGGTAGTTGATGCCAACACAGGTGCGAGGATAAGGGTCGCGCTGCCGCCGGACACCTTTCGGATCGGCCCGGATTTCGTGCTCGACCTGCGCGAAGGCGTCAGACAGTATATCCTGATATCTGAACCGGCGAAGCCACTTTGCAGGCCTGACTGTCCCGGGCTGTGCCCAAACTGCGGCGCCGACCTGAACCTGGGGCCCTGCCAGTGCGCACGAGAGAGCGACAGCCGCTGGCAGGCGCTCGCGGGACTTAAGACGGAAACCGAAGGGAGTTAGAAATGCCTCCGCTGCCAAAGAAGAAGCACTCAACGTCGAGGAAGAAGCGCCGACGTTCGCACATTTCCGCCAGCTTGCCCAACCTTGTGCCCTGCCCGCAGTGCCGGAGCCCACGGCCCTCTCACCAGGCCTGCCCCGTGTGTGGGACCTACCGCGGCCGCGATGTGTTGGCCGTTGGGATCGAACGCCGTCGGCCGCCAACAGGCAGCTAAATCCTGGGTTCTCACTCCCCTGTAGCAGTGCTATACTTCGGCTGGCCATGAGACGCGGACTTGTACTCACACTCCTCCCCGTCAGCATTCTGCTGGCGGCGGCGGCGGCTATCACCTATTTCATCTGGTGGGATGCCACGCACTGCACCTTCTGCCGCACGCGGCTCGATGAGTTCGGCCGCTGTCCTAACCCGGACTGCCACCTGGGCCGGTTGACGAGAGAACAGGAACCGGCCTAGACCAGCAGCATGCCGAACGGCGCCTCGCGCACTCCCAGCGTCAGCCAGGCTCTGCTGTCCTCACCCCTGAATCCCGCGCTGGCGCTTGTCTTTCCCGGGCAGGGATCGCAAAAAGTCGGCATGGGCAGGGACGCGTCCGAGCAGTCGGTAGCGGCTCGCGAGCTATTCGAACTGGCCGACGAAACCCTGGAAACTGGCCTGAGCAAAGTCTGTTTCGACGGCCCAGAAGAGGCTCTGACCTCCACTGACAACGCGCAGCCGGCGATCCTTGCGACTTCCCTGGCGTACCTCGCTGCAGCGGTGGAGGCCGGATCCCTGGCAGAAAGACCGGCGTTCGTTGCCGGGCACAGCCTGGGCGAGTACACGGCGCTGGTGGCGGCGGAAGCCCTATCCGCAGCGGACGCGCTGCTGCTGGTCCGCGAACGGGGCCGCCTGATGGCGGGCGCCGGCGAGACGAACCCGGGCACCCTGGCCGCGATCCTGGGCCTGGATGAGCGGGCGGCACACGAGATCTGCAGGGAGTCCGGGGCGGAACCCGCCAACTACAACCTGCCCACGCAGACCGTCGTCGGCGGTCCGCCGGCAGTCGTCGAGCGCGCTATGGAACTCGCGAAAGCGCGCGGCGGCAAAGCGCTACCGGTCAAGGTATCCGGAGCATTCCACACGTCACTGATGGCCCCCGCGGCGGCCGAATTCGCCCGTGCCGTTGACCAGCCGGCGGTGAGCACGCCCCGGATACCGGTGATAAGCAACGTTACCGGCGAGCCCCTGACGGACGCCGACAGCGTTCGCCGCGACCTTAGAGAGCAGATCATGAGGCCGGTACACTGGCAGCAGACGATTGAGTACTTGACAGGCGCGGGGATCACCCAATTCGTGGAGGTCGGCCCTGGCCGCATCCTGGCCGGCATGCTGAAGCGCGGGGCGCCCGCCGCCGACATCCGTTCCATCGATAGCATGGCGGCGATGAAGGCAGCGTCCCATGTTTGATCTCAGCGGGCACGCCGCCCTGGTCACCGGCTCCTCTCGCGGCATCGGGCGGGCGATTGCCGCCCACCTGGCATCGCGCGGGGCTGGGGTGGCCATCAACTACAACCAGAGCGCCGAGCAGGCGAAGCAACTGCAAGCGGAAATCGAGGCGGCGGGCGGCAAGGCCGTTATCACGCAGGGCGACGTCAGGAAGCCTGAGGACGCCGAGCGGATCGTCCAGGACACCATCGACGCCTTTGGGAAGCTCGATATCCTGGTTAACAACGCAGGGTTCAACCGTGACACTCTGATCCTGCGGATGTCCCTGGAGGACTGGGACGAGGTCATGGAACTGAACCTGCGGGCCGTCTTCCTGGTAACGAAGGCGGCCCTCAGGCCGATGATGCGCAACCGGTGGGGCCGGATCATCAACATCGGTAGCGTTTCCGGGATAGCGGGGAACGCCGGGCAGGCAAATTATGCATCAGCCAAGGCGGGGCTCGTGGGCTTCACTCGTGCCGTGGCGCGGGAGATGGGGTCCCGCAACATCACGGCCAACCTGATCATGCCTGGCCTTGTCATCACGGAGCTGACGAAGGACATTCGCCCCGAGATCGTACAGGGCGTGAAGCAGAGACTGCTCATCGACAGGATGGGCAAGGCCGAGGACGTGGCCGCGACCGTCGTCTTCCTGGCGTCGGACGAAGCCGGTTACATCACGGGGCACGTGCTGCCCGTGGACGGTGGGTTGGGGCTTTAGTCATGCCCGGTAAGCGCCACCGCGCCCGCGTCCTTGCCCTGCAGGCACTGTTCGAGCTGGACAGCGTCGGCCACCCGGCCGACCAGGCTATAGATCACCTGGTTGAGGGCGCGGACGCGCCTCCCGAAACCCGGCGGTTCGCGCTGGAGCTGGTCAGGGGTGTGTTGGATAACCGGGAGAAGATCGACGAGACGATATGTCAGACAGCGCCCGCCTGGCCGCTGGAGCAGATAGCAGTGGTAGACAGGAACATCCTCCGGCTTGCCATCTATGAAATCCTCATTGATAATAGGGTGCCGATGCGCGCCGCCATTAACGAGGCCGTGGAGCTGGCAAAAGAGTTCAGCGGCGAGAACTCTCCGAAGTTCATCAACGGAGTGCTTGGTTCCGTCAGTTTGCTTACAACCACGACCTGACCGTCAAGGAGGTATCCGGTGCCCCGCGTTTTCGATCGAGTGCGAAAAATCATAGCCGAGCAACTCGGCGTAGATGAGTCCGAGATAACGCCGCAGACGTCGTTCGTTGATGACTTAAACGCGGACTCATTGGACCTTGTCGAGCTGATCATGTCGCTCGAAGAGGAGTTCAGCAAAGAAGGGAAGAGCATCGAGATATCGGACGAGGACGCTGAGAAGATCGTCACCGTCCAGGACGCCGTCAACTACGTCGCGGAGCACGGTATCACCGACGACGAGTCCTGACCCAAACCTGAGCCAACACCAAACTCCCGCCACGTGCGGGAGTTTTTCGTTGTGCGATAATTTGCGTGGAATGCATGTTCTTGGGTTTGGTCTCCTCGGAGTGATGACCATCCTGATCGTCACCGCGGCCGCCCTTACGCCGGCTGAGCTGGAGCGGTTGGTACGTGTCGCGGTCGAAGCGGTCCGAAAGCGAAGGTCCTAGGCCATGAACTTCTTTGGCATTGGTCCCCTAGAAGCAGGCCTCGTCATCGTCATTGCGGTGATCGTCCTCGGCCCGGAACGGATTCCCGAGGTGGCCGTGCAGATTGCCAAGGCGGTCAAGTTCCTGCGCGGTTATGCGACGAGCGCCACCTCGCAAATGAGGGCGGAGTTGGATGAGTTGACGAAGGAGTACGAGGACGTCAGGCGCGAGCTCCAGGAGTTCCGGCAGAGCGTTCGCAAAGACGTGACCGCCATGACAAGCCAGGTCCAAAAGGCGCTGCTTGATGAGCCCGCCCTGAAGGAACCGATCATCGAACCCGGGGGCGA
>DASSZB010000356.1:0-2244 GCA_035702935.1 Dehalococcoidia bacterium | reverse complement strand
GAAGCACCCTTCAGGCAGAACTCCGGGACGGGTGCGACATCCCTTCCCGTTCGTGGTGAGCGTAGCCGCAGCGAAGTCGAACCACGGACGGACGTCCACGCCCCATCTCGCTCCTTGCTCCCCATTTCCCATTGCCAATTTCCCATTGCCACTTCTGATGCTACGCTGCCGGCATAACAGTCCTCGGAGGTGCCCCATGGACCTGTTCGAAGCGATGTACAGCCAGCGGGCGATGCGCCGGCTCAAGACCGACCCCGTTCCCGACGAGCTGATCTGGAAGGTGCTCGACGCAGCCATCCGCGCGCCCAGCGGTGGCAACCGCCAGCCCTGGAACTTCATCGTCATCAAGGACCAGGCTACGAAGAAGCAGATCGCCGAGTGGTACCTCGATAGCTGGAACCAGTCCTACGGTCCCGTGCGCCAGGCCGCCATGGCCTCCCCGGCAGCAGCGAAGACATTCGCCTCGGCGGACTACCTGGCCAACCACCTGGCGGACGTGCCCGTGCTCATCATCGCCACCGTCAACCACGCCGGTGTGGCGCCGGTGTCTCCGCCGGGAGCGTCAACCTATCCCGCCGTGCAGAACCTGATGCTGGCCGCGCGGGCGCTGGGGCTGGGCACGACCCTCACAACCCTGCACCGCGCGCACGAGGACAAGGTGAAGGCCCTGCTGGGCATCCCGGAAGGCCATGAGACCATGTGCCTCATCCCGCTGGGCTGGCCCAAGGGCAAATTCGGCCCGGCCGCCCGCATGCCGGTGGATGCCGTCACCTACTGGGATAGGTGGGGAGCAACACAGAAGCGGCCGGGGTAGGACCTGGGCGGGCCAGGCTTTCATCCTGCCCCGACCTTGACCTACAGCGGGATACCGTACGTCTTTGACAGCTGACGCAGAATGAGCGGCCGCTCCTCGGGGATGCTGTCCGCCAGGCGATCCGCCAGCCGCACATCCTCCCAGCGCCGCACCAGCCCCATATCCAGCAGGGCCGTCCGCCTGTAGGCTCGCAGGTAAGCCGAGAGCAGGATCCGCCGCCCGAACATGGCCATCACCTTCAGGGGCAGCGACGTGCCGGGTGGCGGTTCGCCGCTCCGAAAGATCACCACGGTCCGGGCCACGTCCGCGGCCGGATCCCCACGGGAAACGTTGCTCCAGTCGATGATCACCGGCTCGTCCCCGTCCATCAAGATGTTCGCCGGGTGGAAATCGCCGTGCGACAGGCGGTCACCGTCCGGAAGCGCCGCCAACCGCTCGAGGGCTGCCTCGGCCACTGCCCTGGGGACTTTCAGAGACTGCGTGAGGTGCCTGGTGATTCGGTCCCGCGTCGACTCAACCTCAGGCGGAGCCATCACCTCGTGCATCGCAGCGTGCGCCCGCCCGTTGATGCCGGCGGCCCACCACACCTTCCACGGCTGCCTGCCGATAAGCGTCAGCAGATCGGGGCCGTCGATGCGCTCCATGATGATGCCCGGTCGGCCCATCTCCTCGACCGTCTCGTAGACCGCCGGCACCCTCAGGCCCCTTTCCGCCGCGCCCTTCAGGACCAGCACGTCCCGCTCCAGCCGGGCACGTTCGAAGGCGTCGCTCCCCCGCATGAGTCGAAGAACCTTGCCGTCGCCCCAGGCAAACATCTCCGCCTCGCGGCCTTCTGCAATCTTCTTGAGCTCGCTTGTCCGGGCCATGAATGCCCGAATTATATGCCTGCGGGCGAGATCGCAGTGTGACGGCAGTCACACTTCCAGGACTGCTTAGCGGCCGGCGACCGCCAGGTCGATCGTCTCTTCGAGCACCGAGGCGAGCATGTCGACCTCGTCTTCGGTGATCGTAAACGGCGGGCCTAGCAGGACCACGTCCTGGGCTTCCCCGGAGCCGGCCGGGTAGAAGAAGACACCCTTCTGCAGGCCGATGGCCGTGATCTTGTTCACGAAGTGCTCAGATGCCGGGAAGGGCTCGAGAGTATCCTTGTCGCGCACCAACTCGACGGCCTGGAGGAGGCCAAGGCCACGGACCTCCGCAACGTTCGGGTGCCCCTCGAGCCGGGCCAGGCGCTCGCGCAAGAGGTCGCCCATCTTTGCGGCGCGGGCCACGAGTTCCTCGCGCTCCATGATCTCGAGCACTTTATCAGCGACGGCGCAGGAGGCGTGATGGCCCGTGAAGGTGTAGAACATCATGTCCATCCCCGCGTCAATCATGGGCGCGACCACCGCATCGGTCGCGTAAACGCCGCCGATCGGCGCGTAGCCGCC
>DASSZB010000348.1:0-4294 GCA_035702935.1 Dehalococcoidia bacterium | reverse complement strand
CCATTGCGGGGGCGCCTTGTCCGACTGGAGGATATCGGAACGGGCCGCCTCCATGATCCGGCCGTAGGGAACGCCGGAGGGACAGACAGCCTCGCAATTCCGGCACTGGAGGCACTGGTCAAGGTGGCCGATGAGGTTCGGCGTCGGGTCGATGCGGCCTTCCGAAAGCGCTCGCATGAGGTAGAGGCGGCCGCGCGGGGACTCGGTCTCCAGGCCCGTCTCGACGTAGGTGGGGCAGTGCTGCAGGCAGAGACCGCAGTGAACGCACTTCGAGAGGTCTGCGTCTGTGGCGCCGGCGAGGCGAAACTCAGTCGTCATCAGAGCCTGCCCACGAAACGGCCCGGGGAGAGGATGTTATTGGGGTCGAACTGCTGCTTGATCGCGCGCATGAGGGGGAATGAGGGCGGCGGCGGACCGAAGACGTCGATTTCGCGCTTGAGTTCAGGTGAGCAGAACTGCACTTCGAACGTACCGCCAAGCCGCGACGCAGCCGCCTGCCCTGCCTCGACCCACGCCCGCTGATTTCCAGCCTTCAGCCATATCCAGGTGACTTCGCCGAGGAGCGGAGCCGCGTCAAACAGGCCCTCGGTCCCCTCTTCCATCATTTCGACAAAGGCAGGCACTTGAGTCGGGAGCAGCCGGACACGAGCGGAAACAGGATGCCCGGCATACCCTGAATCTCCCTTCGATATTGGCCCTTCGCCTTGCCGGACCCGGTCGAACGGCGTCCCTCCGGCGCGGTCCGCGAGTTCTTGCACCTGTTTATTAGAGTACCTCACCGCTTCGGGGTCTCCGGAGCATGTGATGTACAGCAGATAGCCGGCGGTGCGATCCCCGCTTCTGTTGTTGTCGAGGATCACGTGGGCGTCCAGGATGCTGAGTCCACTGGCCTTCGCCTCTGTGGCCACACGGCAGGCATCGGCGCAGGCGGCGAACTTGAACGACGCGGTCTCATTGACCTGGGGTTGGGGGAAGAGCTTAAAGGTGGCTTCGGCAATCACTACCAGTGTTCCGCGCGAGCCGATGTAGAGTTTGCAAAGGTCGTAGCCGGCTACGTTCTTGACGACCTTTCCACCTGCTTTGGAGATTCGTCCGTCCGCCGTGATCACTCGCATCCCAATGGTGAAATCCCGGGCGCCGCCGTAAGCCGCGCGCACATCCCCCATGTTCAGGGCGAGAAGCCCGCCCACTGTGCGGGGATCCGCTGAGTCTGACCGGGGCGACAACGGCACCATCTGCCCCGATGCGCTGAGCCTGTCGTTCAACGCGCCGATCGTAATCCCCGCTTGGCACGTTACCGTCAGGTCCGACGGCTCATGATCGATGACCTTGTCAAGCCGCGCGAGACTCAGCGCGACATCATACCCCTTGGGTAGGTTGCCGAGATGCATCAGATGGCCACCGCCTCGCGGTATGACCGCCAGGCGCTCTGCGCTTGCGAAGCGAAGAATATCAGCGACCTCTTCATAGGTCCCGGGCTCGACGATCACCTGCGGCGACATCCCGTCGACGGTGCACTCCAGATCGTCCTTTGGTTCGCGGGCGTGCTTCTTGCCGGCGATGGACTGGAGTTCGCGGAGGAGGGTGCCTTGCTTGAGCATCACACGTACGCGTCCGGCCCAATCTTGGCGATTGCGGCCCGCATCCTCGATGTCACCTCGCCGCAGCCTTTGGAAGTGGGGAAGATCTTGCCGGGATTGAAGCCTTCGGATGCACCGAAGGCGGCCTTGAGTCGTGACATCACCTCCATGTCGTCTTCGGAGAAGATCCAGGCCATGTAATCGCGCTTCTCATAGCCCACCCCGTGCTCGCCGGTGATGGAACCGCCGGCGTCGACGCACAAGCGCATGATCTCCTCGCCGAGGGCAAGCACTTTATCCGTGGCGCCTGGAACGCGCTCGTCAAAGAGGATGTTGGGGTGGAGGTTCCCGTCGCCCGCATGGAAGACGTTGGCGACGGGGAAGCCGTAGCGAGCGCAGGCCTCGTAGACGCCGTCCAGGACGGCGGGGAGTCTGGTGCGGGGGACGACGCCGTCCAGTATGTAGTACGAGGGGGCTTTGCGGCCAAGCGCGCCGAGCGCGGCCTTACGGCCCGTCCACAACCGCTCGCGCTCGGCGGGGTCGGCGCCGACGCGGACCTCGCGGGCCCCGGCGTTGTCGCAGATGGCGCGGACCGCCGACGCTTCTTGCTGCGTTTCATCGACGCGCCCCTCAACTTCGATGAGCAGGGCGGCGCCCGCGTCCGGTGGGTAACCGCAGTGGGCGAATTCTTCCACGGCGTCCATCGTGTTCTTGTCGATCATCTCGAGGGCAGCGGGTAGGATGCCAGACCCGATAATTGCGGAGACTGTCGCCGAAGCCTGCGGTACCTCGTCGAAAATAGCGAGGAGCGTAACGGTGGATTCCGGCCTGCGCAGGAGGCGGACGATCACCTTGGTGACGATCGCCAGTGTCCCCTCCGAGCCCACGACCACGCCGGTCAAGACATAACCGGGAGCCTGGTATGCCTTGCCGCCGAGCCACATGATCTCTCCATCGGGCGTCACTATTTCGAGGCCGAGGACATGGTTGGTGGTGGCGCCGTAGCGGAGCGTGTGGGGCCCCCCGGCGTTCTCGGCAACGTTGCCGCCGATGGTGCAGGCCTTCTGGCTGGACGGGTCCGGTGCATAATACAGGCCGTGTGGCGCGACCGCTTCGGAGATTTGCAGGTTGATGACCCCGGGTTCGACTACGGCCAGGCAGTTCTCGGGGTCGATCTCCAGAATGCGGTTCATGCGCGCCATGGCGATGACCACGCCGCCCTCGCAGGGAATGGCGCCACCGGAGAGGCCGGTGCCGGCCCCGCGAGCCGTCACCGGGACGCCGTAACGGCGGGCGATGCGCACTGCGGCCGCCACGCCCTCCGTGGCATCCGGGAGGACGACGGCTTCGGGCAATCCACGCTCGATCGTGGCGTCGTACTCGTAAACAAGGACGTCCTCGGGCGCGTGGAGCACCCAGCGACGGCCGATGGCCGACTGCAGGTCGCGAATGAGGGCGGTGGGGGCGGTCACGTAGGTAGTCTAGCAGGCGATGCTGGGGTCAAGAAGTGTAACGTAGGGGCCGGGTTGCCCGTCGGTTCTGACAGGCCGGGAGAGGATTTGCAGCGCGAGGCCATCGCGTTTGGCGGTTGGGGTATCCTTTACAGCAATTACTGCGTTAATCCTAGTGACCGGTAAGTGCCCCGCGTCACAAAGAAGAAGGAGACGATGCAAGAGCCAGGGGTGATAGCGGCCCGTGCGAGGTCGCGCGACTTTCGCGCCCTCCTGCTTCGCGCGGTCCTTTCAATTGCCGCCATAGGCCTTGGCGTTCTCCTTCTTTTCGGTTCGGCCGACGTTGGACTGCCCGATTCCAGTGGCGATCACGCCGGAGTGATCGGAACCCCGACTCCACGCGCCACGCCCAAACCAAGCCGCTCCCCGTCGGCGACGCCTGTTCCCTCGCCGCCTCCGGGTACAAACCCGGACGTCCCCTCGTCTGGTGGAGATCAGCCCTCGGGCCCGATACCTCCGGGAAGTGGCGGACTCCCAGAGGTCGTAAACGCGGACCCCGAGATGCTGGCGCTTAAGGCGAAACTGGAACAGGAGATAAGGGACTACAGCGCATCGGTCCGTGGTATTGACGTCGCCATCGCCGTGACGGACATTCAGACAGCGCAGACGATTTCGGTAGGGGGCAACGTGCTGCACAAGACCGGTTGCACGATAAACATGTTCGCCCTCTTCGCGGCCGTCGACCGCTTCCAGGCCGGCACAGCGAGCCCGAGCGGACTGTGGTATCCGATCAACAAGGGTATTGGTGGCAGCTATCCGCCGGAAGTGAAGCACTTCCTGGACGTGATCTACGGTTCGGCCTACCAGGGCGTACTGCGGGCGCGGGAGATGATGGCGGGCTGGGGGATGAAGTCATCGTTCTTCGACCATGTCCCGTACTACGGCGGCGAGAACCCTCCGCCGAACATCCTGACGGCCCTTGAACTGAACGACATCTTCAACCGCCTCTACCACGCGCAGCTGTTCAGTCCGGAGTGGACCGGATACACCATGGATGTCCTTACCAACATCCACTCCTACGTCCAGTACATACTGCCCAAGTATCTCCCCTCCAGCGCATCGGTGGCTCACAAGATCGGATACTACTGGGACTACGACGGCTGGGTGAACAACGATGCCGGGATCGTCAGCTTCACCGGCTCCGATGGCCAGAAGAAGGCCTATATCATCTCGTACCTGTCGCAAGGGGCGAGGTCGGAGTAC
>DASSZB010000303.1:0-3569 GCA_035702935.1 Dehalococcoidia bacterium | reverse complement strand
AACCTGCCGGCGGCCGAAGGCCTTCGCTGGGGAATCCATCGCAATCCTCCGGCGTTCGAGGAGCAGGAGACCACGCCATCCGTCCTCGAGACGGGCATCAAGGTCATCGACCTTATCGCCCCACTCGTCCGCGGCGGCAAGGTTGGCCTTTACGGCGGCGCGGGCGTCGGTAAGACGGTCGTCATCCAGGAGCTCATCTCCAACATCGCCCGCGAACATGGCGGTTACTCCGTCTTCGCCGGCGTGGGCGAGCGCTCCCGCGAAGGCAACGACCTCTGGCACGAAATGAAGGACTCCGGCGTCCTCCCGAAGATGGCCATGGTCTTCGGGCAGATGAACGAGCCGCCCGGGGTGCGCCTCCGCGTCGCCCTTACTGGCCTCACGATGGCCGAATACTTCCGCGATGAAGAAGGCCGCGACGTCCTCTTCTTCGTCGACAACATCTATCGCTACACCCTCGCCGGTATGGAAGTGTCGGCGCTTCTCGGCCGCATGCCTTCCGCCGTTGGTTACCAGCCGACCCTCGCCACCGAAATGGGCGACCTGGAGGAGCGAATCACTTCCACCAAGAAGGGCTCGATCACCTCGTTCCAGGCCATCTACGTGCCCGCAGACGACTACACCGACCCCGGTGTGGCCACCACCTTCGGCCACCTGGACTCCGTCGTGGCGCTCGAGCGCGCTTTGGCCGAGCAGGCGCTCTTTCCCGCCATGGACCCGCTGACTTCGTTCTCTCGCGCCCTCGAGCCACGCATCGTCGGGCAGGAGCACTACGACGTCGCCCGCGGCGTCCAGGGCGTGCTGCAGCGCTACCGCGACCTGCAGGACATCATCGCCATCCTGGGCATCGATGAACTCTCCGACGACGACAAGCTGACCGTGGCCCGCGCTCGCAAGATTCAGCGCTTCCTCACGCAGCCCATGTTCGTGGCGGAACAGTTCACCGGTGTGGCCGGCCAGTACGTGCCCATCCGCGAAACTGTCCGCGGCTTCCAGGAGATCCTGGAAGGCAAGTGGGACCACCTGCGGGAGCAGGCCTTCTACATGGTCGGTACAATCGAAGAGGCGGCCGAGCAGGCCGAGAAGATGGAGAAAGAAGCCGCTGCGGCGTAACCTGGGTTCTGCCGCAGCGTTCACACATCGGAAGCAAAGATCATGCCGCTGAAAGTCGATATCGTAACCGCTGAAAGGCTCGTCTTCTCCGAAGAGGGCGTCGACGAGGTCACCGCCCCGGGCGTCGAGGGCGAACTGACGGTACTGCCCATGCACGCGCCGCTGCTGACCATGATCAAGCCCGGCATCATGCGCCTGGTCAAGGCCGGCGAGGAGATTGACATGGCCATCACCGGCGGCTTCCTGGAAGTGCGCAACGATAAGGTCACGATCCTGGCTGACGCCGCAGAGCGCGCGGAGGATATCGACGTCCTCCGCGCCGAAGAAGCCCGCCGCCGCGCCGAGCGCGCCCTGGAAGAGAAGGTTTCCGAAGTCCAGATCATCGAGGCCGCGGCTGAGTTGCAGCGCGCCCTGGTCCGTCTCAAGGCAGCCGAGCGCCGCCGCCGCCGTTCTGGAGTGCGTCCGGGGCCTCCGGGCGTCTAGCCCGGAAAGCCAAGGCCGGTCATGGCCCTGGAAACCGGGGGCAAGCTCACTGTCGAAGGCGGGCACGCCCTCCACGGCAGTATTCGCGTAAACGGCTCCAAGAACGCCGCCATGGGCGCCATGGCCGCTGCGCTCCTCGTGGCTGAAGACTGCACCATCCGCAACGTGCCCGACATCGGCGATGTCGAGCAGATGGCCCGTGTGCTCCGCAGCCTGGGGGCCACCATCGACTGGCAGGCGCCCAACGTCCTCCGCATCAACGCCGCCGGCCTGACCAGCAGCACCGCCCCCACTGACATCGTCGGCAACCTGCGCGGCAGCTTTCTCGTCATGGGCGCCCTGCTCGGACGCCTTGGCGAAGCCGCCTGCCCGCCGCCCGGCGGCGACGTCATCGGCCAGCGCCCCATCGACGTGCACCTGGCCGGCTTCGCCGCTCTGGGCGCGGACATTGCACGGGACGCCGAGAAGTACCTGGCCCGCGCGGACCGCCTGAGGGGCGCGACCGTCTTCTGCGACTACCCCAGCGTCCTCGGCACGCAGAACCTGATGCTCGCCGCCGTCACGGCGGAGGGCACGACCACGCTTGTCAACGCCGCTGCCGAGCCGGAGGTGCAGGGCACCGCCGCCATGTTGCAGAGCATGGGGGCGAAGATCTCGGGCGCGGGCACGCACACCATCACCGTGGAGGGCACAGACAACCTCCACGGGACCGATTACGAGATCATCCCGGACCGGCTGGAGGCGGGCACGTTCGCCATCGCCGGCGCCATCACCCACGGAGAGGTCCGCGTCGAAGGCGCCTGCCTGGAGCACCTCACCTCGCTCATCTTCAAGATGCGGGAGATGGGTGTCGACATCGCCGCGGAGGACGAGACCCTCTGGGTGCGTCCATCTTCCAACGAACTGCGCGCGGTCTCGATCCAGGCGCTGCCTTATCCCGGCCTGGCGACGGACCTCCAGGCGCCTGTCGCCGTCCTCCTGACCCAGGCGCATGGCGTAAGCTACGTACATGAACGGGTATTCGACAACCGGCTCCTCTACGCGGGCGAACTCCGCAAGATGGGCGCCGAAGTAGTGACTACCGGCAGCACCACTGCTATCATTAGCGGGCCTACGCCCCTGGTGGGGGCCAGTGTGAAGGCGTTGGACGTCCGGGCCGGAGCCGCCCTCATACTGGCGGGGCTTGTTGCCGCCGGCCGCACGGAGATCTCCGATGTCTACCACGTCGACCGCGGCTACCAGCATATCGACGAGAGGTTGCGGAGCCTGGGAGCGGTGATCGAGAGGGCCTGATGTTTGGCAAGAGGATAGGCGTTGATCTCGGGACGGCGAACGTACTCGTCTACGTTAAGGGCCGCGGCATCGTCATCAACGAGCCATCCGTCGTAGCCGTCGCCACCCGCGACAACAGCATCGTGGCCGTTGGCACCGAGGCCCGCGAGATGCTGGGCCGCACGCCGGGCGCCATCCAGGTCATCCGCCCTATGCGGGAAGGCGTTATCGCCGACTACGTCACCACCGAAGCCATGCTGCGCTACTTCATCGGCCGCGTCATCGGACGGGTGGCCCTGATCAAGCCGGAAGTGATGATCTGCGTGCCCGCGGGCGTGACCGGCGTCGAGCAGCGGGCCGTCCAGGATGCCGCCGAGGCGGCCGGTTCCCGCCGTCCCGCGCACATCATCCCGGAGCCTCTCGCGGCCGCAATTGGGGCGCGCATTCCCGTGCACGCCCCGCAGGGACACATGATCGTCGATATCGGAGGCGGCCGTACTGAGGCGGCGGTTATCTCCATGTATGGCATCGTCGTCAGCGAGTCCGTTCGCGTGGCGGGCGACCGCCTGGACGACGCCATAACCGCGTATGTCAAGCGACGCCACAACCTGATCATCGGTGACCGCACGGCTGAAGAACTGAAGATCGCCATCGGCAGCGCCCTGCCGCTCGAGGACGAATTGACGTACCAGGTGCGTGGA
>DASSZB010000177.1:0-2593 GCA_035702935.1 Dehalococcoidia bacterium | reverse complement strand
GCTGCCGCGCGTGGCGACGAAGAGGCGCGCAAATGGGTCCGACACTTCCTCCCACTCGGCGCCTCGCTTGGTCTACGCGTCGAGTAGCGCGCAGCTGGTCCAGAAGCCTGCCCGTCCGTTTCCAACTGTAACAACTACGCGTTCTTGCCACTCTTACCTAACGGACAAATCGGATCGCGAAACGTCGCGGTTGCAGGGGGCCATGAAAGTACTCGTAGTAGACGACGAACCCGATGTGATCGAGGTGGTAAACCTCTGCTTCGGCCTACGCTGGCCGGAAGCCGATGTCACCGCCGCCAAGTCCGGCGAAGAAGCCCTTCAACAGCTGGAACGGGACCCCCCGGACCTGATCCTCCTTGACATCGTGCTTCCCGGCATGGACGGCTTCGAGGTCTGCCAGGATGTGCGTCGCATCTCCGATGTCCCCATCGTCATGGTCAGCGCTCGCGACTCCGAAGTGGACAAAGTACGCGGCCTGGAAATGGGCGCCGACGACTACATCACGAAACCCTTCAGCCACCTAGAGCTCCTGGCCCGCGTCCGGGCCGTGCTGCGCCGCTGCCAGAACCAGTTGCCGGCTGTCGGCGAAACCTTTGACTCGGGGGACCTGCGCGTGGACTATGCCAGCCGCCAGGTAACAGTGCGGAACAAGCTCGTGCGCTTGACCCCGACCGAGTACTCGCTGCTCTTTCACCTCACTCGAAACGCCGGGAGAGTCCTCCCTCACCACACTTTGCTCGCCAAGGTCTGGGGCCGCGAATACACCGACGAGATCGACTACCTGAAGGTGTACATCCGGCGGCTTCGCCAGAAACTTGAGGGTGACCCGGAGAACATCGGTCAGATCATTTCTGAGCGCGGCGTCGGCTACAAGTTTGTAGCCGCATAAGACACCGCCTCCTCTTCCCCACAACCGTACGCCCCGGGGCGTGCATTCACTGCCTTCCGGCATTACCCCTAGCGCGTCCCTGTTCAACTCGACACCCGCTGCGCAGATTCTATCGAAAGCCCTCTTCTTTCCTTACGTTATAGTCTGATAAACTGTCCGGCACACCCAGATCAGCTCAATCTATGGTGCCGGTCTCACCGAGCGGGCCCACATCCCCGTAGCGGATTCGCTCCCGGCAACCTGCCACTGGAGGCGCTAGACTTCTCATGACGGGGTTCAGCAGCGATCCCAAGAGGCGCAGCGACGGCGTCAGCCGCAGCGCCGCGCAACCGCGCGCCGCTGCGCCGGTCAACGCACCGCCCGCGCGCTCGCGTTTCTCCCTGGTCGGTCGCTACGGACGATGGGTCGGCGCTGTGCTCTCGGCCGCAGTAGCCGTCTGGTTTGCCAGTTCGATGATGACGCAGGCCGTCCATGATGATGGATTCTTTGAACTGGAAGGGGATATCGCGGACGACCCGGCATCGCCTCCGGTCTGGGCGTCAATCTTTGGCACCGGAGGCGAAGTGTCCGATCTCGACGGAGGAGTGGCCGCCAGCTTCATCGCTGATGACATCTCTCCCGCCGGCCTCAACGACAACACCGTCTTTACCTCCGGAGGCACGAAGAACGAGCAGCAACCGTCCGTGGACTGGCACTGGGGCACGCAGGGCGTGCCGGCCAAGGATGACCTGTCCAATGTCTACGCCTTTGGTGCCCTCAATGACAGCGGCGAGCTCATCGTCTACGCCGGCGTGGAGCGGCTGGCCCCAGAGGGCGCCAGCCACATCGATATCGAATTCAACGCCCAGGAGATCGGCCTAGACGAGGCGCCGCCGTGTGACGACGAGCCCTGCCACTTCCTGGGGGACAAGACGCCCGGCGACGTGCTGGTGGCGATGGATTTCCGGAGAGGTGGCGCTCTCGGCGAGTTGCGAGTCTATCAGTGGACCGGCAACGCATACGTCCGCGTTGATGGCGCGTACCTGACCGGTGAGGGCTGTAACGACCCCGGCGGCTTCGCGGGAGACGTTATCTGCGCATTTAACAACGATGGTCCCGCTGACGACGGCGGCCCATGGATAAACTACGACCGGCACGGGGACGAAACTGCTGATCTTGACGAAAACTCCATTACTGAGTTTGGAGTCAACCTGACGGCGCTCCTCGGCGATACTCCGTGCATCACCTCCTTCATGGCGCACACGCGGACATCGCCCGGCCCGCCCAAGGCTGACCCCATAGACAGCGAGCTGAAGGACTTCGCCGGACCGGAGCCGCTACCTCTCTGCGGGGTGCGCTGGGAGAAGCAGGACGGCGGCGGCGAGGCCCTGGCAGGCGCCACCTTCGAGGTTTGCCGCATCGACGTCGACCCGCACACGTGCGTAACGGTGGTCGACAACGGCCCCAACGACGAAGATCCCGCCGACGGGGTGTTCAGCCACTTCGTGACGGAGGCCGGTACGTACCGGGTCTGCGAGACCTTGGCACCCCTCGGCTATGTAGCAGACCCGGGCTGCCAGACAGTCCAGGTGCCCGCTCCGGGGACTTACCTGCTGGAGTTCCCATTCATTAACAACACGCCCAGCCCCAGCCCGACACCGACGCCGTCGCCCACTCCGACACCGTCGCCTACCCCAACCCCATCGCCATCGCCCAGCCCGACAC
>DASSZB010000128.1:0-2850 GCA_035702935.1 Dehalococcoidia bacterium | reverse complement strand
TACGCCGCATGTTCTCCATGCTGCCCGTGGCGATAGGGGCGAACAGTCCGGTGCCCGCGTTATTCACGAGAATATCCACGGCGCCGAACTCCTCGACGGTCCGCCGCACCAATGCCTCGACGCACAGGCGGTCGGTGACGTCCGTCGGGACTACAAGCGTCCGGCCCGGCAGGTGCACCAGGTCGATTGCCACTTCTTCCAACCGTTCGCGGTTCCGCGATGCCAGGACCACGTTCGCGCTCTTAGCGGCCAGCAGCCGCGCGGTCTCCCGCCCGATTCCCGAGGACGCGCCCGTGACTATGGCTGTGCGCCCGGCTATACGCATACTAGACCGAACGCTCCCCGAGCCAATCCGCTACGCGCGGCCAGAGGCGACCCACAGCATTCTTACCGGCTACCAGGCTCACGTGTCCCCCCTTCAGGATGACCTCTTCCTTGTCATCGCTGCCCACAAGGTCCACCAGGGGCTTCGTCGCCTGGAAGGGGGCGATGTGGTCATGTTCGGCCATCGCGTGGAAGACGGGACACTTAATCGCCTTGGTGTTGACCTTGCGGCCGCCGATTGTCAGCGTCCCCTTCATCAGCTTGTTTTCCCACATTAGCTCTCGGATAAACTGGCGGTACGCCTCGCCGGGGAACGGGATCTGCTCGTTGGTCCACTTGTACATGATCCGGTAGCCGTAAACGAACGTGGGATCCCAGAGGTTATCTAGTAGCCGCACGTAACTGGTCCAGCGGTCCATTGGCCGCAGCATCTCGAACGATCGCAGCATCAGCTCAGGCGGGAGGTTCCCCATGGAATCGACCAGGCGGTCGACATCGAAGTACCTGGGGTTGGCCCACGACTTGAATAGCCCCATACCATCCATGTCCACCGGCGTGGCCGCGCAGACGATGTTCTTCACCGGCGCTTCCGGATGGAGGCCGCTGTACATGAGCGCGAAAAGGCCTCCCATGCAGTAGCCCAGGACCGTGAACTCTTCCTCGCCGGTCGCCTTCTGCACTTCCTCGAAGCACGCCGGCATCAGGTCCTGCACGTAATCCTCGAACTTCAGCTTCTTGTCCTCGGGCCGGGGCACGCCCCAGTCGATCATGAATACGTCGAATCCCTGCGCAAGCATGTACTGCACAAAGCTCTGGCCAAACGTGAGGTCGAGAATCCAGGGCTTGCTCACCAGCGACATCACGAAGACCACCGGCACCCGGTACACCTCGTCCGTCATCGGCCGGTAGTGGTAAAGACGCAGCGTCCCGCGGGAATAGATGACATCCTTCGGCGTGACGCCGACGGGCGGCTCCTGGCGCGCCAGGAGAATATCCAGCCCCTTCTCGATGCGCTGCTTGTTTCGGTCTATCTGGCTTTGGGCTGCGGAAACAACCTTGCCCATGTCGGGCCGGGGAACGATGGCCACGGTCCTGCCTCCTTCTCGGCGACGAGGCCTGAGCTAAGATCCGCTGTTCTTGTTAGCCGGCCGGCGCGTGCGCCGTGGCCGCAGTTGCGTTACCGCCGCTGCCGGGGTGCCGCCCGCGGCCTGCAGCAGGCCATTGATGTTCTGCTCCAATGACGTGAGCCTGTCCTCGATGTTGTGCAGGCGTTCTCCCAGTTCCACCACGTCCGAATGCGTCGGCAGGTTGAACGTGTTCAGGTAACGCTCCATCCCCTGGTTCAGACTGCGCTGGATAACAGAGTACGCATCCATATAGTTGGCGGCGACGCGGCTGAACGAGTCGGTGCCCATGACCTCGTTAAAGAAGCTGTTAAACTGGCGCTCCGTTTCCGTCAGCCAGTTCCGCCACAGATCGGCCACATCTGCACGGCCGGTACCGTTCGTCTCAGCCATTTCGTCCCCTCCTTCGTGAGGTGTTGCGGGCAACCGCGCGCCCTGGCGTCCGTTGCGGGGATGCCTCCGTCCCATTGTCAGCAGTGCGCCCGGAATTGTCCAGTGAATCGAGTGCTGTGTGCAGGATGCGCTGATAGCGGCCGAAAATGTCCAGCCACAGGTCCAGAAACGTCTCCCCCGCCTTGGTCAGAGAATACATTCGCCGCGCCGGCCCAGACTCCGAAGTGTCCCAGAACGACGAGACCAGCCCCGCGCGCTCCAATTGTCGCAGCGTGCGATAGACAGTCGTCGAATCGAAGTGAGGCAGCCCGGCGCGCGCCAGCTCCTGCACCAGCTGGTAGCCGTAGGCGTTCCAGCGCCTCAGGAAGGCCAGCAGGCTGGAGCTCAGCAGGTCGCCGGTCAACCGGGGCTGAAACGAGTTCTTCCCGGTCCCGGATTCGCCGTTGTCGTCCGTTGTTTCGTCTGACTTGCGCATCGTGTTTCTATTTTGAAACGTCTGGGGGGTTGACATCAAGTTGCCGCTATGTGTATTATGCACCTAGCTGCAGACAGATGTCAACAGGAGGAAGAAAGATGCCCAAGGAAGAGACAGTCGACAAGTTCTTCGACGCAGTTACGGAAGCCTACGACGCCCTGCTCGACGCCACTCGCTCGGCCAACGACCGCGGATACCGGGTTTCCCGCAAGCTCATCGATGAAATCGAGCGAGGCCAGAGGGACGCCCTCGACCTCACCCGCCGAGTAGCCGGCGCCCCGCGCGACGTCTCCGGCGCAGCCACCGC
Organism: Dehalococcoidia bacterium; assembly: GCA_035702935.1. Lineage (GTDB taxonomy): Bacteria > Chloroflexota > Dehalococcoidia > SM23-28-2 > RBG-16-64-32 > DASSZB01. Next base: position 227 of record DASSZB010000128.1, on the reverse strand, counting down.
TGCCATTCGCACGGTCACCGACGCCCAGGGCCGCATCCTCGACCTGGCCCGCCAGATCCTCGACGAGCTCACCGAAAGCCAGCGCGAGACGCGTGACACGGTCCGCAAGGTCATCGAGGCCAACCGTGGAGCCGGCCAGGCCGCCATCGACGTAACCCGCGACGCGGTTAACCGCGCTGGGTCCGCCGTCGAGAACATCCGCGGCAGCAACGGCAAGCGCTCCACAG
>DASSZB010000081.1:0-2555 GCA_035702935.1 Dehalococcoidia bacterium | reverse complement strand
GCAGGCCGAAACGGGAACGGAACGCGGGTCGTAGTGACGGGCATGGGCGCCCTGACTCCGATAGGGAACAGCGTCCGGGAGTTCTGGAGCAACGCCCTCGAGGGCAGGTCCGGAATCGACATTCTCACCCAATTCGACCACTCTGCTTATCCGATTCACATCGCCGCCGAAGTGAAGGGCTTCAACCCCGAGGAGTTCATGGACCGGCGAGAAGCACGGCGCATGGGCCGCTTCAGCCAGTTCGCCGTCGCGGCCACCCGCGAGGCCATCCAGAACGCCGACCTCGACCTCGACAAGACGGACCGCCACCGCGTGGGGGTGCTCCTGGGCAACGGCATCGGCAGCATCAGTGATACGCAGACGGCGGTGAAGCACATGACTGAGACGGGTGACTGGAAGATCGACCCGTTCTTTTTCCCAAAGATGCTGCCGAATATGGCCGCCGCGCACGTGAGCCTCATGTATGGCGCGAAGGGCTACTCCAACACCGTCATCACAGCCTGCGCCGCGGGCACACAGGCCATCGGGGACTCGCTGGATGTGATACGGGCCGGCCGGGCTGATGTGGTGATCACCGGCGGCGCCGAAGCCGCGCTTTCGCAGGTAGGCCTCTGCGGGTTCGCCGTCATCCGGGCGCTTTCCAGCCGCAACGACGACCCGCACCACGCCAGCCGGCCCTTTGACGCCGAACGCGACGGTTTCATCGCGGCGGAGGGCGCCGGCATCTTCATCCTCGAAAATCTCGAGCACGCCCGAAGGCGGAACGCGCCCATCCTGGCGGAGGTGGCGGGGTACGGCTCGACGAACGACGCGAACCACGTCGTGGCGCCCTGTGCGGACGGCGAGGGAGCGTCCCGGGCGATGCAACTGGCCCTGGCGGACGCGAACGTCGAGCCCGCCGAGGTCGACTACGTCAACGCGCATGGGACTTCGACGAAACTGAACGACGCCGCCGAAACGGTGGCTATCAAGCGCACGTTCGGCGAGGACGCGTACCGAATTCCCATCAGCTCCACGAAATCGATGGTCGGTCACTCCTTTGGCGCCGCAGGAGCCATCGAATCGGTCGCCGCCGTGCAGGCGATCGCCACGGGGACGATCCACCCGACGGCAAACAACGAGTTCCCGGACCCGGAATGCGACCTCGACTACGTGCCCAACAACGCACGAGAGGCAGACGTGCGCGTTGTGCTGAAGAACAGCTTTGGATTCGGCGGCCACAACGCCTGCCTCGTATTCAAGCGCTTCGAGGACTAAGCCGGCAATGGGCAAACGGCAATTGGCAATTCGTAGCCAGGCGCCTGACACCTTGCCCATCTCCATCCCATGCGCGTCCTTGTAGTCGGTGGAGCCGGGTACATCGGCTCCGTCACCGTTGACCAGCTTGTGGAGGCGGATCACGAGGTGACCGTGCTGGACAGCCTCGTCTCCGGGCACCGCGGCGCCGTGAACGAGGCGGCGGAACTCGTGCAAGGCGATGTCAGGGACGAGGAAGCGCTACAACGACTGTTTGCGGGCCACAACTTCCAGGCCGTGATCAACTACGGCGGCTACATCCAGGCCGGCGAGTCCGTGCAGCAGCCGGGGCGCTATTTCGCGAACAACATCAGCGGCGCGATCACGCTCCTGAACGCCATGATGGCCTTCGGCGTGGAGCGGTTTGTTTTCAGCTCCAGCGCCGCCGTGTACGGCAACCCGGCGAGAGTGCCGATTCCGGAGGACGCACCGATGCGCCCGGTCAACCCATACGGTGAGACGAAGGCCGCGGTGGAGCGCCTGCTGCCGTGGTACGAAAAGCAGGGGCTACGGCATGTTTCCCTGCGCTACTTCAACGCCTCCGGGGCCAGCGAGCGGCGGGGAGAGGACCACCGGCCCGAGACGCACTTGATCCCGTGCGTCCTGCAGGTGGCGTTGGGACAGCGGCCGGCGCTTACCCTGTTCGGGAACGACTACCCGACACGGGACGGCACTTGCGTGCGTGACTACGTTCACGTGGAGGACCTTGCGTCGGCGCACCTGCTGGCGCTGGACTACACGGACAAAGCAAGCGGCGCCTTCAACCTTGGGATCGGCGTTGGGTTCAGCAACCGGGACGTCATCGTCGCGGCGAGGCGTGCCACCGGTGACGAGATCGCCGTGATAGAGCAGCCGCGGCGGCCCGGCGACCCGGCAGAGCTGGTGGCCTCATCGGATAAGGCGCGCGCGGAACTGGGGTGGACACCGGAGCACACGGACCTGGAGGAGATCATCGCCAGCGCCTGGCGGTGGCACCAGGCGTACCCCAACGGTTACCCGGCGTAGCCGAATGTAGCGGAGCGGCTTCAGTCCTCCATGACGGGCATGCGGTCTCAGCCCAAGGCATGTGACGGTGCTAAGGCAACCGCCGTGTGGAACCCTGAAGGGCTACATTGGGATCAGCCCGTCAGTGGGAACGCTTCCAGGCGCGTGTAGACGGCGCCGCCGGGGCCGAGCTTCGAGAGCATCATGGAAAGCTCCCGCACCTCGATCGGGGTGGTCGGGGCGCTGACCGCGCCTATGGCGTCGGCCAGGGGCTC
>DASSZB010000310.1:0-9260 GCA_035702935.1 Dehalococcoidia bacterium | reverse complement strand
CGCCAACACGGCCACGCTCAACTTGGAAGCCGCCGGCTTGGCCGCTGACGATCGCGGCCGGATCACCGTCAACGAGCAGTTCCAGACAAGCGTCGCACACATCTACGCCGCCGGAGATGTCATTGGCTTCCCATCGCTCTCCAGCACCAGCATGGAGCAGGCCCGCATGGCCATGGTCCATGCATTCGACCTCAAGTACAAGAAATCGGCCGCCCCCGTCCTCCCGCTCGGCGTCTTCACGATCCCCGAAGTCAGCGTCGCCGGAGAAACCGAACACTCACTGAGCGCCCAGGCCGTCCCCTACATCGCCGGCCGCGCGTACTACGACGCAAACGCCCGCGGCCGCATCATCGGCGACCGGACCGGCCTGCTCAAGCTCCTCTTCCGGGAACATGACATGAAACTGCTCGGCGTCAGCGTCGTCGGAGAGAACGCCTCCGAACTCGTCCACATCGGCCTTATCGCCCTCATGGTCGATGCCGGCCACGATCTCTTCATCGAGACCTGCTTCAACTATCCGACCCTCGGCCAGCTCTACAAATACGCCACCTACGACGCCATGGGACGCCGACCCGCTCTAAGCGAAACGCCGTCCCCCCCTTCGTAGCCGCGCAGCAACCCTTCCAGCGCCCCGAGCCACGTCATCGCCCGCATGCACAAGGCATCCTCACCCGTGCCGCGCCCAACACAACCGCTCTTAACCAAAGGTAAACACCTAACGAGTAATTTCGCGGTTCCCCGTCGTTAAACCCTACAGAGAGGTGAATATTATGTTCTCAACTATCATGGCAACCCTGGGCACCAAGGTCGCGGCTGCGGCAGTCGCCGCGGCCATGCTTGCCGGCGGGGCGGCGGGCGCTTCCGCCGCCGTCGGCGGACCGGACGTCGCTGACTCGGTCCACGACGTCCTGCGCGAAGCCGGCGTTCCTGTGCCCGGCGGCGATGACGAAGTCACGGACGCCGACGGTGAAATCACCGACGATGTCGGTGACGACGAAGGAGACGTCCAGGAACTCGACGGCGACGAGGACGGCAACGGCGAACCCAGGTGCCGCGAAGCCACTCAGCACGCCCTCGAGGTCCTCAACGCCCTGCTCGAGGACGGCAGGCCCGTAGAGAACGCCATCGACGCCATCGAGAACTGCGGCAACGACGACGCCGGTGACGACGACGGCGACGACGAAGACGGCGACGAACCAAGGTGCCGCGAGGCCACGCAGCACGCCCTTGAGCGCCTCAACGAACTGCTCGAAGACGGCAGGCCCGTGGAGAACGCCATCGAAGCCATCGAGAACTGCGGCCCCGGCGACGCCGGCGGCGACGCCGAAGCAGCAACTGAGGACGCCGGCGAAGGCGCAAATCCCAACGCCTCCGGGCGGTCCGGCAACGCAAACGGGAATGCCGAGAACGGCAAGAGCCACGCCAATCCCAGAGCATTCGGCGGCGGCGGCGACTAACGCCTGAAACCGCTCTAGAACCGGCCCCAGAGCTCACCAGCTATGGGGTCTCCTTTTGCCCATCGCGCAACAGACTGCCGAATGGGTGAGGCGAACCGCACCCCACGCCAACCGCGTGCAGTCCGTCTGTCATCCTGAGCCGCACAGCATCTGCGTGTGGTTGAGGCATCTGGGCGAAGGATCCGGGGGGGGGCACGCCACTGGGGCGCCGGCAGCCATGCGGCCCTGCGCCTCAGTCTTCGAACTTCGTCCGCTGGGGCGCGAGGACACGCGCGCCCACCAGCTGGCCCACAACCGCCAGCCCGATTTCCGGCGGTATCACCCAGCTCGACTCGATTAGCACGAGCCGTATCCCAATCAGCAGCGGTATGCTGGCGTGAATCGCCAGAAACCACGCGGGAGAGAAGCGGCGCAGCCCGCTCCGCCACATGCCCAGTGCCGCGTTAGTCGACAGCGCCGCGCCGAAGAGCAGTGCAATATAGAAGGGTTCCAAAACCCTAGGCTAAACCCATCGCCGCTTCCACCGCGGCCAGGTCCGCCGGCACATCCGTCATCTCCGCCTCGATGCTCAGCGCCGTGTCCGGATCCTTCAATCCGTGCCCCGTGATCACGCACACCACCGTCCGGTCGCCGAATTCCGATCGCCGATTTCCCCCCGCCACCTTCAGCAACCCCGCCACGCATGCCGCCGATGCCGGTTCGCAGAAGATTCCCTCCTCCTGCGCCAGCAGCCGGTACGCCTCCAGTATCTCTTCGTCAGTGACAGCGTCGATCGCGCCCCTGGACTCGTCCCGCGCAGCCTCAGCCTGCCGCCAGGAGGCCGGGTTGCCGATGCGGATAGCTGAGGCCACCGTCTGCGGGTCGGCCACGGGCTCCCCTCGCACGATCGGCGCCGCGCCGGCAGCCTGCCAGCCTATCATCCGAGGCTTGCGGGTCGCGAGCTCCGCCTGGTAGTACTCGACGAAGCCCCGCCAGTACGCGGTGATGTTGCCAGCGTTGCCGACTGGGATAAACAGCAGGTCTGGCGCGTCCCCGAGAGTGTCGATGACCTCGAAGGCCGCCGTCTTCTGGCCTTCGATGCGGTACGGGTTGACCGAATTCACCAGCGCCACGGCGTGCCTCTCGCTGATCAGCCGCGCGACCTTTAGCGCATCGTCGAAGTTCCCCTGCACGGCTAGCACCTTCGCGCCGTGTGCCACAGCCTGGGCCAGCTTCCCCTGCGCGATCTTGCCCCCCGGGACCAGGACATACGCCTCCAACCCGCAATGGGCGGCGTAAGCTGCAGCCGAGGCGCTCGTGTTTCCGGTCGAGGCGCAGAGCACGGCCCGGGCGCCGGATTCCATAGCCTTGGCCACGGCCACAACCATCCCGCGGTCCTTGAAGGACCCCGTGGGATTGCACATCTCCAGCTTGAAGTAGAGTTCTTTGCACCCTACCCGCTCGACCAGTCGGCGGGAGCGCACCAGCGGAGTGTCGCCCTCCCCCAGGGAGATACTCGGAGTGTTCATTGTCAGCGGCAGGTGATCGGCGTAACGCCGTAGGACGCCGCCCTTGGCCGCACGCCCCGCGGGCGTGTGGCGCGGCTCAGGGTGAGCGGAGGGGCGCTGCTCAGGCACCGGTCTTGTCCCCGCCCAGGCCCTCACTCTGGCCCAGCTCCTTGATCTCCTGCGCCAGCGTATCCAGCTGCCGTCGGCGCTGCCGCAGGAAGAGTTGGAAAACGCGCTTCACCTGCGCCTGCAGCTGCTCGGACGTCTCCTGCACGCGTCCCATCAGGTCCACGATCTGGGCGTTCTGCACCTGCTGGCGCTGGTCGATCTTGGCCACGTGGTGCGTCAGTTGCTGCAACTCCTCTGCCAGCTCCCCCCCCAGCTTCTCTGCCAGCGCGGTGCGCTGCGCCAGATGGTCCCGCTCCAGGTTCGCGCGGTGCAGCAACTCGCGGGCCTCGGCCGGGAAGTTGACGAGGTCATCAATCTTATCGAGGCGCTCAGACTCGCGGCGCGTGCCTTCCAGGATCAGCCGGATCTTGTCATCGAGCTCAGCGTCAATCTTTCGAAGCGACTCGACGTCGCCAATGATGCGGGCCACGTCCTGTTCCAGGCGCACCGCTGCCTCCAGGCTGCGCTGTCCCCGCACCACCACATCTTCAAATTGGCGTTCGATGGCCTGCGCGCCTAGACGCGTGGCCGCGACAGCATCTTCCGAACGGCGGACACTCTCTTCGAGCGACTTCATACGGCTGTCGAACTGCTCTACTCCGCGGCCCACGGCGTCGATCTGCTTGGAGAGCGTGCTCAACTCCTGCTTGTCTCGTCCCGAATCCGTCGTCCGCTGGCGGACGACTTCCTCCGTCCGGTTCGTGATGGCGGCCTGGCGGTCCTGGATCTTGGATAGCTGGTCGCGCACCTGGCGCAGCTCTTCGCGCATGGCTGATAGCTGGCTGACCGCCGATCCCGACACGTTCATGGCCTCGTGGATCTTGCGGATCTCTGACTCCAGCGTCCACGAGTGCTTGAGCGACTGCTCCAGTTCGCTCTCCACCTTGTGGAGCCGCGCCTTGGCGTCGCGCAACTCGTTCTCCAGCCACTCGCTGAGACCTTCGGGCTGCTGACCTTTGGGTTTGGCCACCAAGTCAGTCCTCCACGCGGATGAGGTTGGCCACCTGCCTCACGTCGTCCAGGCGCTCGATGCTGGCCAGGCTCTCCTGTACGGAGGACTCCCTGGCGGCGTGCGAAACGATCACCAGTTCCGCTGTCTGTGCCGTTTCATCCGTTTCCTTCTGGATAACCGAGGCGATGCTCACGTTGTGGTCGCCGAAGATGCTGGCGATGCCGGCCAGCACGCCTGGCTTATCAGCCACCTCCACTCGGATGTAATATCGGCTGCTCAGTTCGGCCATTGGTCTCACAGGTATGTCCAAAGTATAACGCCACGGAAAGGGCCGCCCGTCCTGGGCGATGGAGCGGGCCGCGTCCAGGACGTCGCCCATCACCGCTGAAGTCGTCGGCAGTGACCCGGCGCCGGCGCCCTGGAAAAGCACACGTCCCGTCAGGTCGCCGTCCACCTGCACCGCGTTCAGCACTCCGTCCACCTTGGCCAGCAGTTCGGCTTCCGGCACGAGCGCCGGGTGCACCCGCACCTGGACGCCATCCGAAGCCGACGCGTCCCGGCGGGCGATGGCCAGCAGCTTGATCGCGTACCCCAGCTCTGCCGCGTAGCGGAAGTCCCGCGCGCTTAGCCGCGTGATCCCCTCGCGGTGGATGTTCTCCGGGCGCACGTGGGTGTGGAAAGCTAGCGAGGACAGGATCGCCAGCTTGTATACCGCGTCGTGCCCCTCGATGTCGTTGGTCGGGTCGGCCTCCGCATACCCCAGGGCCTGCGCCTGTTGCAGCGCGGCGTCGAAGTCCATGCCGTCGCGGCTCATGCGGGTGAGGATGTAGTTCGTGGTGCCGTTAATGATGGCCCGCAGCCCGGTGATGTCGTTGGCCGACAGGTCCCGTTTCAGCGGGGAGATGATCGGAATGCCACCGCCGACGCTGGCCTCGTACAGGATGTCCGTGCCGACTTCCGTGGCCGCAGCCAGCAGCGCCGGTCCGTGCTTGGCCATGACCTCCTTATTCGCCGTGACCACGTACCGCCCGTCAGACAGGCTGCGCTGCATGTAATCGTACGCCGGCTGCTCGCCTCCCATCACCTCGACGACGATGTCGCAATCAGTGGCCAGGGCTTCCTCGGCATCGGAGGTGATCAGGGCCGGGTCGAGGTTGACCGCCCGCTTCTTCGACTTGTCGCGGACCAACACTTTTCGCAGCACCACGGGCACGCCCACACGCCGCGCGAAGACATCTGCCTTTTCCACCAGGGACCGGGCGACCCCGCTGCCGACTACGCCCAGGCCGAGAAGGACGATGTTAACTTGCGACCGGCCGCCCATGGCCACCGCCTACGCCTGTGGGAAGGCGCGCTCGTAGACGTACCTGAAGTTGTCGGCGTTTGTCGTGATGAATTCTTCGACCGTCAGGGCGTCGCGCTTCCCCTTCACCCAGTCGGCCAGCGCCTTCTGCGACAGGACCGATTTCTGGCCGTCATCCAGCGCCCGGTCGGCTGCCTTCTCTTCCACCTGCAGGACGTATGCCCCCCCCTGGGTCGTGTAGGTGCTGATGGCGTTGACTTCTTGGGCGAAAAGCTGTTCCTCGATCTGCTCGTTGAGGACGCCACGCGGCACCCAGCCTACCTCGCCGCCGTCTGACTTTGTGACGGTGTCCAGCGAGTTCTCCTGAGCCAGCGTGGCGAAGTCGGCGCCGCCTTCGATCTGTTGCTTCAGGTCGTCCGCCGCCGCCTGGTCCCTCACCAGGATCTGCCGGTAGCGGATGGACTCCCCGCTGGCGGGAACCTCAGCCGTGAACTTCTCCAGCAACTTCTTGCGGATGACGGTGGCCGCCGCCATGTCGCGGTACTGCGTCTCGCTGATTCCGGTCCGGCTCAGCTCTTCCTGGAAGCGTGTCTGGAAGTTCGGGTCGTCCTTGCCGGCCAGGCCCATGCGAGTGGCGATTTCGGTGTTGATCTCGTCTTCCGTGGCGGCTACATCCTTCTCATCACCGAACCGCCGCACGATCACCTCTTCAACCAGCTGGTCTGTCATCTGGGGAATGGCGGTCTGCGGGCTCACGGCGCCGGCGCCGCCCGAGGCCTGGACAAGCGCTTTCACCCGGTTGGTGAAGTACCTGAGGTTGTACTTCACATCGTCCACCCGCACCGCCGTGGCATCCGGGCGGTTTCTGTCGTTCAGGTAGTCAGAGAGGATGGCGTAGCCGATGACGCCACCGGCGGCCAGTACCAGCAGGATAGCCCCGATAAACCCGTAGAACTGCGGCGAGCGCCCCAGTATCTGGCGCGTAAGCACGCTGTGATGCTGCTCCCACGCGGGGGTGGGTATCTTACCCTGGCGTCGTTTCCGAGGCAAAAGACTGCTCCTTGAAGGGTCGCGTCAACCGCAGCCGCGACTAGCGGTGGCTCATCCCGGACGCGCGGATATGCTCCGCGGTGTAAGGGAGCAGCGCCAGGTGGCGGGCGCGCTTTATCGCCTGTGCCACCGCGCGCTGGTGCTTGGCGCAGGCGCTGCTCTTGCGGCGGGTCTCGATCCGGCCGCGGTCAGAGACGAAGCGGCGAAGGAATCCCACGTTCTTGTAGTCGACCACTCTGATGTGGTCCGCGCACATGATGCAGACGCGGCGGCGCCGGCCGAAGCGCCGGGGCTTCCTGTCATCTCCACCCGCGGCGGGCCCCCTGCTCTCTCCGGCAGCGTGCGTCCGGGGGCCGGCCGGCTCCGGGGCATCGTCGCCGTTTCCGTAGCTCTCATCTCGTTCGGTCATATGGTAGGTCCTGCTTCTCTTTACTTACTCGAATGGAATGTCTTCGGGCTCAAGTTCCGGGCCGCCCTCACGTTCGTCTGGGAAGGGCGTGCCTCCCGCCCGGTCAAGGAACATCACCCGCTCCGCCACTACTTCCGTGCGGAAGTGACGCTGTCCATCAGGCGTATCCCACGAGCGTGTCCGCAAGCGTCCCTCGACGTACACGCGGCGCCCCTTCTGGAGGTACTGGCTGCACTGCTCGGCCAGCTTGCTCCAGGTGACTACCGGAAACCACTCTGTCTCTTCCTTGCGCTCGCCGTCGCGAGAGTTGTAGTTTCGGCTGGCAGCTACCCGAAAACTCGTCATAGCCGTGCCGTCGGCCATGTACTTCATCTCCGGGTCGGCGCCCAGGTTGCCGATGATCATGACCTTGTTGAGGCCTGCCACCTTGATATCCCTCCTGGGCCTTCTCTACGCTACTTCCGAGACTTTTGCTTTTTTGGGTTTCGGTTCTTTGACTTCTTCAATCCTGGTCACCAGGTGCCGCAGCACGTCCTCGGCCAGGTCAAGGCTGCCTTCGAGGGCCCTGATGGCCTGGGGCTCCAGGCTGAAATGCGTGATCACGTAGTAGGCCTCCTGCCTTCGCCTGATCGGGTAGGCCAGGCGCCGCCGCCCCCACTGGTCGACGTTCTTGATCTCGCCGCCGCGCTCCTGGATAAACCCGTGGACGCGCTCAACGGTACCCGGCAGGCCCTCATCGCCTACCTCGGGGTCGACGACCATCACTAGTTCGTAATCACGCACAGAAACCCATCCTCAAAAGAGATGTCCGAAACCAAACGCCCGGGGGGCACGGACTCACACGGTCGTCTCCCTCACGGGCAAACGGGATTATAGCACGCGGGAGTTTTCAACAACAACCGCGACGTGTCCTAGGCGGTCACACTCGCGCGATCGGTTATCCCGGGTACAGGGAAGCCGCTCGCCAGGTCTACGACCTCTCGCTTCACCGCTTCCAGACCGCCCTCCTCGCCGCCCGTATCAAGCGCCCGGGCGAACAAGCCCGCCACCGCGCGCATCTCCTCGGGGCCCATTCCTCGCGTCGTCAACGCCGGCGTGCCCAGGCGGACGCCGCTGCCTTGCAGGGGAGGCCGCTCATCGTAAGGGATGGTGTTTCGATTGGCCGTGATGTGCGCCTTCTCCAGCCACTGCTCCGCCTGGCGGCCGCTGATCCCCTTCACACCCACATCCACAAGCAGCAGGTGGTTGTCCGTTCCGCCCGATACGAGCCGGAACCCGTGGCTCTGCAGGGCTTCGGCCAGCGTCTGCGCGTTGTCGATGATCTGCTGCGCGTAGTGCTTGAACTCCGGTTTCAGCGCCTCGCCAAAGCAGACCGCCTTGGCAGCGATGATGTGCATGTGCGGGCCGCCCTGCACGCCCGGAAAGACCGTCTTGTCGATCGGCTGGGCGATGTCTGTTTTGCACAGGATGAATCCGCTCCGGGGCCCCCGCAGCGTCTTGTGCGCCGTTGACGTGACCACGTGCGCGTACGGCACCGGCGATGGGTGCAGGCCAGCCGCCACGAGCCCTGCAATGTGCGCCATATCCGCGAAGAGATAGGCCCCTACCTCGTCCGCGATCTCCCGCGAGCGCGCGAAGTCGATGATGCGCGGGTATGCCGTGGCGCCAACGACGATGATCTTCGGCTTATGCTCCCGCGCCAGGCGCAGCATCTCGTCGTAATCGATCCGCTCGGACTCCCGCTCGACGCCGTAGTGCACGAAATTGTAGAGGCGCCCGGAGAAGTTGATCTCCCGGCCGTGCGTGAGGTGGCCGCCCTGCGACAGGTTCATCCCCATCGCCACGTCACCCGGCTGGATAAGCGCGAAGTACGTCGCGAGATTGGCCTCCGCACCGGAGTTGGACTGCACGTTCGCGTGCTCGGCGCCAAACAGCTCCTTCGCGCGGTTGATGGCGAGCGTCTCCGCCTCGTCGACGACCTGGCAGCCGCCATAGTAGCGCTTGCCGGGGTATCCTTCAGCGTACTTATTGGTGAGGACAGAGCCCATGGCCTCCAGCACAGCGGCGCTCGTGTAATTCTCGGAAGCAATCAACTCCAGGCCCGTGACCTGGCGTTCCTCCTCGCGCCGGATGATATCGGCGACGGTGGGATCACTGCGTTCGAGGATGCTCATGGGTGGCTCCTTTGCCAGGGGTGCGGCCCGCGCGGTGCCGCCCGAAGTTCACCCCTCAATTATACGGGCGGGAATGCGGTCGCGGCTATCGACCTGGGGCCACCACCCCCAAAGTCACAGCCGCCCCGCGTCTCGCTCCCCCCACGCGTGCTCGTTCAGCAGCATCAGCCCGCCCGACATCAGCGAATGTCCGCCCAAAACCACCGGCGTCGGCGCCTCGACCGCTGCCCGTGTGAACTCCCGAAGAAACGGCTCCCCGA
>DASSZB010000366.1:0-3739 GCA_035702935.1 Dehalococcoidia bacterium | reverse complement strand
ATCGATGGCTGCGGATTGTGCCTCCACTGAAGATTGGTGCAGGTGATGTCGAAGCAGACGGGCCGCGCGATCGCTTTTTCGGGGCCATCAGGGAGCCATCCTTCCAGGCGGGTGTGTTGACCGGCATCGCGGCCAGTAGAGGCGTCGCCAGGGGCATCGCCCGCGTCGTCCGCAGCCTCGAAGAGATCGAGCGCCTGGGGCCGGGCGAGATACTCGTCACCCACGCCACCTCGCCGCCGTGGACGCCGCTCTTCGCCGTTGCCGGCGCGGTGGTCACGGAAGCGGGCGGGATCCTCTCCCACTGCGCGGTCGTGGCCCGCGAGTACCAGATCCCGGCCGTCGTGGGCGCGCGAGGCGCCCTCCAGAAGATCGAAGACGGTATGCTCGTGACCGTGGACGGGACGGGAGGCACCGTCAAGATCGAGAACCACCGCGGGTAGCCGCACACGGGAGGAAACGCATGCCCATACTCGACAAGCTGAACCTGACCGGTAAGGTCGCGGTCGTCACCGGTGCGGGCCGCGGCCTCGGCCGTGCTTTTTCGCTCGCCCTGGCCCACGCCGGGGCCGACCTCGTCGTTACCGCCCGGACGAAGGCGCAGATCGAGGAAACCGCGGACATGGTCCGCGGCATAGGGCGAGCCTGCATCTGGGTCGCCTGCGACGTCACCGACTCCGCATCCGTGAACGCCATGGTGGAGAGCGCCATGGCGGAGTTCGGGCGCATCGATATCCTCGTCAACAACGCCGGCGGCGCCACCGAGGGCTTCGCCAACTCCCTCCCGAACATCAGCGACGGCATCTGGCGCAAGGGGATCGACACCAACCTGACGGGCGCCGTCTACTGCTCGCGTGCGGTCATCTCGCAGATGCTCGAAAACGGCGGTGGCAAGATCATCAACGTCACCTCCGGCTTCGGCCTGCGCGCCGGCCGCAATAACTTCATGTACACCAGCTCCAAGGCCGGCCTCATCAACTTCACGCGCTCCCTGACCATGACCTACGCTCCGGAGATACAGGCGAACCTCATCGCCCCCGGCATGTTCCCCCACGACGACCCGGCGATGACCGAGTGGTGGAAGGGCGGCAAGTTCGTGCCTATGGGCCGCCTCGGCAAGGACGAGGAGATCGGCCCGCTCTGCGTCTTCCTGGCGTCCGAGATGACGTCCTACATGAACGGCCAGATCATCGTCCTCGACGGCGGCGGGCTTGCGGGCGGACACGCCCCAACAGGCTTTGCGCCGGTCGTCCCTCTGGAAGAACCCGCGCTCAGCCCGGCGAAGGAGGCGTCCTGATGCGTGAAGAGTTCTCGCTTCACGGCAAGAACGCCCTCGTCATCGGCGCCTCGAACCCGCTCGGCCGCGCCGCCGCGGTCGCCCTGGCCGAGGCCGGTGCCAACGTCGGCGTCACGACGACCATCCGCGTCCAGCGCGAGGAAGTGACGGCCAATTCCTGCGCCAACGAGATCTGGGCGCTCGACCGGAAGGGCTTCGCCCAGGCCATCGACGCCGCTGACGAGAACGATGTCCAGTCAGCAATTCATCGCGCCGTCAGCGAGTTCGACCGCCTCGATGTCCTTGTCAACGCCCCGGACCTGCCTTTCGCCAAACCGATGGAGGAGATCACGCCGGCAGAATGGCGTCGCGTGCTCGATGTAAACCTGACCGGCGTCTACCTGGCCTGCCGTGCGGGCGGCGAGGCGATGCTCCCGCACGGAGCGGGCCGCATCATCAACATCTCCTCCATCCTCGGCGAGCGCGGCATGGCCAACGGCGCAGCCTACTGCGCCGCCCAGGCCGGCGTCCTGAACCTCACCCGCGCGCTGGCCCTTGAATGGGCGCGCACCGGCATCACCGTCAACGCCATCGGCGCCGGCTGGACCGAGGGCATGGGCATCATCGGCGGGCCTGAGAACCAGCAGCAGCTTGAACGCTACCTCCCCTACAAGCGCCTGGCGCGCCCCGAGGAGATCGCCGGTGCCGCGGTCTATCTCGCCTCGGACGCCGCGGCTTACCTCACCGGCCAGGTGCTCTGGATGGAAGGTGGCGCCCTGAGCCACGTGTAAACCTCCATCGCCGGTCAGTCCAAATGGTGATGTCACATTTCGGACTCTCTATCTCGTCTGTCAGTTGGAGGTGGCAAATGAGTAACAGCAAAGGGACCGATCTAATTGTCGTCGGCGCCGGGCTGGCCGGGCTCTCGGCCGCTATATTCGCCGCTCGCCTCGGCATGCGAGTGGTCGTGCTGGAGCGCGGCGCAGACGCGGGCGGCCGGGCCCGCAGCACGGAGAAGGATGGCTTCTGGTTCAACCTGGGTCCTCGCGCCCTGTACCCGCCGGCTGCCGCGATACTCGACGAACTCGGCGTGCCCTTCTCTGGCAAGGTTCCGCCTTTGACGGGCTACGTTCTCGCGGACCGCGGTCTTTACCCGCTCTCCCCCATGGCCGGAGGACTCGAGGCAATGCTGGCGGCGCCGCCGTTCACCGGCTCCTCCGGCCTCGCGGCCGGCCGCGCGCTGGGCGAGTTGCTTTCCACCGCGCCGGCTACAATCGCGGACCAGACACTGGCCGCGTGGGTAACCCACCACACGGATGACGACCGCGCACGCCAGCTTGTGTTTGCGCTGGTGAGACTGGCGGGCTACATCGACGCGCCCGATCTCCTCTCTGCGGCTGCCGCACAGGCCCAGATGCTCGAGGCTATCGCCGGCGTGCGTTACCTGGACGGCGGCTGGCAGACCATCGTGGATGGTCTTCTCACGATGATCGAGGAACTTGGCGTGGAGATCCGCTCGCGCTCGCGTGCTATTGGTCTTGTTCTGGGCTCGTCCGGGGTCAAGGGCGTGACTCTGTCGGGGGGCGAGTCGCTTCAAGCTCCGAATGTCATACTGGCTGCCGATCCGCTGACCGCTCGAGGCATTCTCGCCTCGGCCGGCGCTGGCATTCCGCCTACTACGCCTGTCCGCGCGGCCGTTCTCGACCTTGCGCTGACGCAATTGCCGAATCCGGAGGGCGAATTCATCCTATCGCTCGACCGTCCGCTATACCTGTCGGTGCATTCGGTGGCGGCCCGCCTCGCGCCGGGCTCCGGCGCCCTCGTCCATGTCGCCCTATACCTGCACCCCGATGAAAAGGCGGACGCGGACGTTCGAGGGGAGCTGGAGTGGCTTTTGGACCAGGTCCAGCCGGGCTGGCGCGACTTACTGGTGCATTCCAGGTTCCTGCCGGACATCACTGTCACGCACGCGCTGCCCGAGGCACGAACGGGCGGCCTCCAGGGGCGGCCCGCGGTGGCCGTGGACGGCCTGCCCGGCGCGTTCCTGGCCGGCGACTGGGTGGGCGACGAGCACCAGCTCGCTGCGGCCGCCATTGCCAGTGCCAGGCGAGCAGTGAACCTTGCATCAGTTCGGGGCGCCCCTTCCCTGGCGGGAGTGGCTGTTTGACATGGAAAGCTCCGCGGCGTCACGGGCCGAGTACGTCGAGACTCAACGGCCGCGCCTTACCGGCCTGGCCTACAGGATGCTTGGCAGTGTCACTGAAGCACAAGACCTCGTCCAGGACGTGGCGGTGCGCTTCCTGGCCACTGACCCTGGCGCGATCAGTAAGCCTGAACAGTACCTGACTTCCATGACCGCCCGCGCCTGCATCGATTATCTGCGCTCGGCGACCCGCCGCCGGGAAGTGTACGTCGGGCCGTGGCTCCCTGAGCCGGTGCGAACGGAAGGCGCGGACGCTTCCGACC
>DASSZB010000347.1:0-3731 GCA_035702935.1 Dehalococcoidia bacterium | reverse complement strand
GGGCCGCGGTTGGTCGACGTTGAGGACCACGACGGCCTCCGTGTTCTCGGGCAGCGCTCCTGCCGCCACGCGCACCGAAGAGGCACGGCCTTCGGCATAGAGCTCGTTGATGATCGCCTGCGCCCCGGCGCGGTGCACGTGCGGCAGGACCTCATCAGCGCGGTGGCCGAGCACGACGATCAGTTTGTCAGCCCCTGCTTCGCGCAGCTGTGACAACTGGTATTCGATGAGCGTGCCGCCGCCCCAGTCGAGGAGGGGCTTGGGCGCGCCCATACGGCTGGATTCGCCGCCCGCCAGCAGAATGGCGACTACGGGCCCCAATCGTCCGGCCTCCTGGCTCGCCCGGCTATTCGCGTGTTAGTCCCGCGCCTACTCGGCCGCGAATAGTTCGCTGAGCTTCATCGCGAGGCCGGCGTTGCCGCCGAGGTGCACCTTACGCGTCATGATCGCCCAGGCGGCGTTTAGCTCGCCGGTAGAAAGGTCGATCCAGAGCTCAGGCTTCGTCTTTAGCTCGAGGTCAAACGGGTCGGCTGCCCCGTCTTCCGAGTCGGCACGGCCGTTGGCGATCTTGACCGACCACTGGCCTCCGCCTTCGCCCTCCATGTTGAACACGTAGGTGGCCTGCAGGTCGCCGCCCTTATCGCTCCGGTAGATGAGCGGCATGTAGTGGAAGATGCGGCCCATGTGGTAGTTGACCTGGTCGGGCGTGCCGGCTTCCACCCAGTGCGGCATCTTCCTCTTGGCCACCTTGCGGATGTCCTGGTACTGGCCGGGAAGGAAGAGGTAGTTGGCAAAGAAGAGGTCGCGGACGGTGCCCTGGCGGTCCCACGTGGGGCTCATCGCCGGCTTGTCCAGGTCTGCTTCCGAGACGCCCTCGAGGATCTTGATGTGCTCCTCGATGCCCTCTTTCAGCATTTGCAGAAGCTCAGACGCGGGCTTGTCCCGGTATTCCTTCATCGTCTGCTCGCGGAAGGCTACCTGCTGGCCGCGGTTCTCGAAACCGTCGACGCGCTGACCTTCGCCGGCGAGCGCCTGTCGGGTGAGGGGCAACGTCTCCTTGAGGTGCGTGCCGACGAGCTGGGCGAGCGTCTCCTTGGCGGTGAGTCCGTTGACCCTCTTGCCCCACTCCCTGTCGTCCAGTTTGGAGAAGGTGTCCAGGCACCTCTGCAGCGCCTGGCCATAGAATTCGCGGATCTGATCCTTCGTCGGCTTCATCAGCACTCCCATCCTGTCAATGTCCTCCTTATTGGATTTTCCCCAGGGCCCGCAGCACGCGCTCGGGCGTTATCGGAGCTTCGTAGACGCGGTTGCCGATCGCCTCGGGCACGGCGTTGCCCACCGCCGCGGCGCCTGCCACGATCGACGGCTCGCCGACGATCCGCGCCCCGTACGGCCCTTCCTCCGACGGCACCTCCACGATGATCGCCTCGATGGGCGGGAGGTCCCTGGTTGTGGGCAGCCGGTAGTCGAGCAGGTCGCCGTTGAGGAGGCGTCCCTGCTCGTCGTACAGCATCTCTTCGGAGAGCGCGATGCCGAGTCCCTGGCTCGCCCCTCCCTGCATCTGACCCTCAACGGAAAGCGGGTTGATGGCGAAACCGGCGTCCTGTGCGATGGCGAAGCCAAGGACGGTCACCTCGCCCGTTTCCGGGTCGACTTCCACCTCCGCCGCCTGCGCGGAGAACCCGGGCGCCCACTGCCGCGTAGCCATGGCGCCGCGGCCGACGATCACGGGGTACGGCGCGGCGAAGTTCGTGCTCAGGCGGCCCAGCCGCTCGAACGTCACGGACTTCTCCGGCGCGCCCGCCACCCGGATCTCGCCGTCGACCATCTCCAGTTCTTCGGGCGCGGCCTCGAAGCGCTGGGCGGCGAGGTCCAGCATCTGTCGCTTCGCGTCCTCGGCGGCAAGCTTGACGGCCTGCCCGACGGTGTAAGTGGTCTTGCTGCCGGCGCTCATGCCGGCATATGGCGCCGTCTTTGTGTCGCCTGAGGTAACGCCTACCCGGTCGAGGGGCAGGTTCAGTACCTCGGCCACGATCTGCTGAAATGACGTGTTCGTGCCGGTGATATCGGATGAGCCCACGGTCACATTGACGGTCCCGTCGCTGTTCAGCGCGACGATGGCGCTGGCCGGCTGCAGGCCACCCATCCAACCGCCCACCGCGAGACCCACAGCGCGATTCGGCAGGCTCCTGGCTGCCGCTCGGCGCTTCC
This sequence comes from Dehalococcoidia bacterium, assembly GCA_035702935.1. Classification (GTDB taxonomy): domain Bacteria; phylum Chloroflexota; class Dehalococcoidia; order SM23-28-2; family RBG-16-64-32; genus DASSZB01. The sequence goes on along the minus strand of DASSZB010000347.1, from coordinate 1,520 downwards.
AGACGTCGCTGTTCGCAATGGCTTCCAGGCAGGCCTTGAGGCCGATGCGGGGATATGGCTGGCCGCTGGGGAGGGGGTCGCCCTCTTCGACGGCGTTCTTCAGGCGCACCTCCAGGGGGTCGAGTCCAAGCTCCTTCGCCATCATGTCCATGTGGCTCTCGATGGCGAACGTGGCGTTGTGCGCCCCCGGCGCTCGCAATGCGCCCACACTGACCTTGTTGGTCAGTACCTCAAGGCCTTTTATCTCCAGGTTCGGGCACTTGTAGTAGCCGCCGACGAGCAGCGTTCCCGGCAGCACTGGCGCGCCCGGGAAGGCGCCCGTGTCGTATACGAGCTTCGCCTTCAGCGCCGTCAGCGTGCCATCGCGCCTCATGCCGGTCCTCAGCTCCACCTGCGCGAAGGGCGCCGGCGTAGCCGAGAGCATGTCCTCGCGCCGGCTCATGATGTGCTTGACGGGCCGCCGCACGACCATTGCCAGCGCGGCGACCATCAACTCCGTCAGGTAGATCTTGCCGCCGAATCCGCCGCCGACCTCCGTCGCCGTTACGCGGATGCGGTTCTCCGGTATACCCAGCGTCTGCGCCAGTTCGTCCCGGATGTAGAAGGGCGCCTGGGTGCTCGTCCAGACGGAGAGTTCACCCGAGGCGTCATAGTCGGCGATGACGGAGTGCGGCTCGATGTAGCTCTGGTGCACCATGGCCGACCGCCAGGTGGCCTCGATGACGCAGTCCGCTTCGGCGAAACCGGCCTCGACGTCCCCCCGCTTGAAGTTCATCTCGGAGGCGATGTTCGTGGCCTTGCCCTCTTGTTCTTTCTCCTGCGCCTCGATCGTCGCGTGCCCCCGCTCTTCCGAGCGGTCCACGTCATGCAGCGGCGCCCTCACTAGCGGTGAGTCCTCGCGCATGGCCGCGATGGGGTCGACGACCGCGGGCAGGGGCTCGTACTCGGCCTTGATGAGGCTCAGCGCCTCCTCGGCGACGTGGGGGTCTTCCGCCAGCACGGCGGCAACCGGCTGGCCGTAGAAAAGGACTTCGTCTTTCGGGAAGATGATGCCGCGCCGATTGGAGGCGTTCAACTTGTACGGGGGCAGGTCATCGGCGGTGACTACGGCTGCGACCCCGGGGTGCTGGCGCGCCTTTGACGTGTCGAGGGTCTTGATGCGCGCATGCGCAAAGAGAGCCCCCAGGATTTTGGCGTGGAGCATTCGCGGGAGGTGCATGTCGTCGGCATAGACCGTCTTGCCGGCTACCTTGGCCGTGGCGTCTGGGCGTTGGACCGGCTTGCCGACGAAGCGGTGGTCTGAGGTTTCACTCTCGGGGCGAGACAACGTTTCTTGTGCCATCGCGGCCTCCTTACCCGGCCTGCCCGGCGGCCGGCCGGCTGTGTGCTGCGGCCAGCACCGACTCGTAAATCTTGGCGTATCCCGTGCACCGGCACAGGTTCCCTGCCAGCCATTCCCTCACCTCCTCAAGCGTCGGCGAGGGATTTCGTTCCAGCAGCGAGGCGGCGGCCATGATCAT
>DASSZB010000004.1:0-2481 GCA_035702935.1 Dehalococcoidia bacterium | reverse complement strand
TTCCACCCGACAGCGCTGAAGCTTCCGGGCGTCCAGCCGTTCCTGATCAGCGAAGCCGTGCGCGGCGAGGGCGGCATCCTGCGCGACGTGAAGGGCGTCCGCTTCATGCCGGAATACGACGAACGCGCCGAACTGGCGCCGCGGGACATCGTGGCGCGGGCCATCCGCGACCGGATGCTGAAGACGGTCTCGGACCATGTATTGCTGGACGTGACCCACCTGGATGCGGACATCGTGGCCGCCCGCTTCCCCCAGATATACCGCTTCTGCCTGGACGCCGGCCTGGATATTACCCGGGAGCCGATCCCCGTATCGCCGGCCGCCCACTACACGATGGGCGGCATCCGCACAAACACCCTGGGGGAGACGACGGTCCCCGGACTTTACGCCTGCGGCGAGTGCGCCTGCACCGGCGTACACGGGGCCAACCGGCTGGCCTCGAACTCTCTCCTGGAGACGGTGGTCTTCGCGAAACGTGTCATCGACCGGACGCTGAATTCGCCGGGGACGAGCGCCCCCGAGACGGAAGGCGCGGTCGACCTGAGCCCCGCCGCCAGCCCGGCGGGGGAAGGGGAACAACCTTCCCGAGAAGCCATCCAGGCGCTGATGTGGGACAGCGTCGGCATCGTGCGGGACGGCGCGGGCCTATCGCAGGCGCAGTCCTCGCTGGCAGCGTGGCAGTCGCGGATGGCGGCGCCCACGGACCGGCCATCACAGGAGGCGGCCGACCTGCTGACCTGCGGGCGATTGACAACTGAGGCGGCCCTTATCCGCGAAGAATCGCGAGGAGCCCACTACCGGACCGATTTCCCTGAGCCACGGGAGGAATGGCGACGCCACGTGGTGTTTCGGAGGCAATAGGCCATCTGAAAATCGGCCATCCTGCCTACTCCCAATTGCCTATCTCCAATTGCCAATTACCCGGTTTCTGTGGATTTGTGGAGGGTGTGGATAAACGGATTGACGCCTTTCCGGGCCTGGGCAACAATGCGCCTAGCTTCCCGACAGCGAGTTGCAGCGAGTCAGGGGAAAGGGACTCAAGGAGTACCGGCCGGGCAACCGGCTTCCTCCGGGAGACCTGGAACCCAGGCGAGTGCGGCCCAACGGCGGGGAGCTACTTTTTTGCCCGTGGATTTGACGCGCCAATGCGCGCTCCGTCATGATGGGGGCAATTCGAGACCGGCGCGAAGCGGCCCCGGCATGACCGCTCCCCGCTGATCCTCCACCCACGCACCGCATATCAACGTCGCGGCCCGCGGGCCCATTCTGGAAGGAGCATCGCCCTGGCTAGAACATCCGCGCCTTCCCCTACGCCCGGTCGCGACGGTCCGTAACGGCAGTTGGCGGCGCACCCTCTTCTCAGGACCGTCGGACTCTCCAAGCGCTACGGCAAGCGCCTAGCCTTGGCCGACCTGACGCTGGACGTCGCGCGGGGCAGGGTGCACGGCTTCCTGGGTCCCAACGGCGCCGGCAAAACCACCGCTATCTCTCTCGTCCTGGGGTTGATGACTCCCACTGCCGGACACGTCGAAATGTTCGGTCTCGATACCCGAGAGCACCTGACCAGCGCGCTTAAACGCGTCGGGGCCGTACTCGAAGGCGTGGCATTTTACCCGCACCTCAACGCCCGCGATAACCTGCGCATCAGCGGCGCTATCTCCGGCGGCGTCAACTCGGGCCGAATCGATGACGTGCTGGCGCAGGTCGGCCTCATCGCGCGGGCGAAGGACAAGGTGCGCGGATACTCGATGGGGATGCGGCAGCGGCTGGCGCTGGCCGGGGCGCTCCTGCACGACCCAGAGCTGCTTGTGCTGGACGAGCCGACCAACGGGCTGGACCCGGCGGGCATGCGCGAGTTCCGGGACCTGATCCGGGAGCTGGGCTCCGCAGGCAAGACGGTGTTCGTCTCCAGCCACCTCCTCAGCGAGGTGGAGCAGATGTGCGACGAGGTGGCGATCATCAAGGAGGGCCGGCTCATCGCCCAGAGCGCGGTTGCCTCGTTGCTCACCAGCGCTAATGCCCTGGAGCTGGTAACAACGGATGCGGATGCCGCGCTGGAGATGCTCCGGGCCCTCGACTGGGTGACCGGCGTGAGCCGGGATGGCGAGCGCCTCGTAGTCGAGGCGCCGCGGGAGCGGGCGGCCGAGTTGAGCCGTGCCCTGGCCGAAAAAGGCATCTATCTGCACGAATTGCGCCCGCGCGAGAGCACCCTCGAAGATTTCTTCCTGGAAGTCACGTCTGAAGGAGAAGCCGCGTGAGCATGCTCGGCGCCGAGATTCTGAAGATACGCACCCGGTGGATGCCGTACGTCCTGTTCCTCCTGATGGTTGGCGGCGCCGCCGTCAACATCTGGCTGCTTGGCTACGTCTCCTGGCATGACGACAAGACGGGGGAGTTCGCGGGGGACGCCCTTCGCACATTCGTCTTCCCCTGGTCCATCCCAGCGCTCCTGGACAGCGGCCAGTTCTGGGGGGCCGCCAT
>DASSZB010000422.1:0-2228 GCA_035702935.1 Dehalococcoidia bacterium | reverse complement strand
CGCCGTCCGCAAGACGATGGGCGCGACAAACCCCGGCAAGGCAGAGCCGGGCACGATCCGGGGCGACCTGGGACTGGAAATGGGACGAAACCTTATCCACGGTTCGGACTCGCTTGAATCGGCGGAGCGCGAGATTGCGCTGTTCTTCGAGGACAGCCAGCTATATGACTACGGGCGCGACATCGACCGCTGGATTTTCGAGGAGCCCGCCTAGCAAGGCGGAGGCCAGTGATGGATAAGGACCGCTTTCGCGTCCCCATCGAGGACCTACGCCTGCGGCAGGACCCGGCGGAGTTCAGTTTCGAGTGCACTGAAGACCTGACGCCGCTGACCGAGCTCATCGGGCAGGACCGGGCGCTGCGGTCGCTGCAGTTCGGCCTGGGGATCGACAAGCCCGGATACAACGTGTTCGTCACCGGACTGACGGGGACGGGACGCGCCACTGCCGTGCTGGACTACATCAAGCGTACCGTGGAGGAGCAGAAGGCGGCCGGGACGGCGCGCCTGCCCAGCGACTGGTGCTACGTTCACAACTTCAACGACCCGGACCGTCCTAATGCCATTCCTCTGCCCGCCGGCCAGGGCAGGTTGCTCCGCGATCATCTCGAGGAGCTCCTCAACATGGTGCGGACCAACCTCAGCCGGGCCTTCGCCAGCGACGAGTACGAGCGCCAGCGCCGCTCCATCCTCGAAATGGGTCAACAGCAGGCGCAGGAGATCATGGACGCGGCTCAGAAAGAGGCCGAGGACGCCGGCTTCCAGCTCACGTTTTCGCCGATGGGCGTGAGCCTGGTGCCCATGAAGGACGACAAACCGATGACGCCCGAGGAGTTCGCCGCGCTGACGGTGGAGGAGCGGTCCGCCGTCCAGAACAGGCAGCAGCCGATTTCGAACGCGGTGAGCGATGTGGGACGCCATCTGCGGGTCATTGAGCGCGAGATCGGCGGCAAGCTCCGTGAGTTGGACAACAAGGTGGCCGAGGTCGTGATGGCCGGCCCGTTCGAAGCGATCATGGAAGAGTTCCAGGGGCAGCAGGAGGTGCCTCAGTTCCTGTCCGAGCTGCGCGCCTTCACGGTGGAGAATGTGCTTCTCTTCCGGGAGACCGACGGACAGCCGCAGCCCCCTTCGGGCTTTGGGGCGGGCGGCCAGGTGGATCCGTTCCTGGCGTTCCGCGTCAACGTGTTCGTGGACAACTCGGACGCCGCGGGGCCGCCGATCATCCTGGAATCGAACCCCGGCTGGACCAATCTCTTCGGGCGCATCGAGCGCCGCGCGTACCTCGGGACGTATATCAGTGACCACACGCTGCTGCGCTCGGGGTCGGTGCACCGCGCGAACGGCGGCTATTTGGTGCTGAACCTCCTGGATGTGCTGACCAAGCCCGGGGCCTGGGACGGCCTGAAGCGCCTGATCCGCACCAAGGAGGTGCGGTTGGAGGACCCGATGGAGCAGTACGGGTTCCTGACGCCACAGGCGTTGCGTCCCGAGCCGGTGCCGGTCGATATCAAGCTGCTGGTCACGGGCGACCCCATGGCCTACATGATGTTCACGGCATACGACGAGGAGTTCTGGGAGATGTTCAAGGTCAAGGCTGACTTTGACTACCAGATCCCGAGGACCAAGGAGAACATCCACGCCTACGCCGGCTTCATCTGCGCCGTCGCCGAGCGCGAGAAGCTGCGTCACTTCGACCGCACAGCCGTGGCCCGTGTCGTGGAGCACGGCAGCCGCGCCGTCGATGACCAGGAGAAAATGTCGGCCCGGTTTGGGCGCCTGCGCGACCTCGTCGTCGAGTCGGATTACTGGGCGGGCCAGGCGAAGGCTGACCTGGTCCGGGCGGAGCACGTGGAGCAGGCGATCAACGAGCGCGTGTACCGGCTGAACCTTATCGAGGAGCGCATCCGGGAGGCGATAGCCCGGGGGGTGATCATCGTCGATACGCAGGGCGCGGTCGCCGGGCAGGTGAACGGCCTGGCGGTGCTGGACACGGGCGAGTTCAGCTTCGGGCGGCCGTCGCGGATCACGGCGCGGACGTTCCTGGGGCAGCGCGGTGTGACGAGCATCGACCGCGAATCGCAGCTTAGCGGCAAGATCCACGACAAGGGCGTTCTGACGCTGAGCGGGTACCTGGGGTCGACGTATGCGCACGACAAGCCGCTTTCGCTGTCGGCCAGCATCTCCTTCGAGCAGGGATACGAGTCCGTGGACGGAGACAGCGCCTCGCTGGC
>DASSZB010000419.1:0-7388 GCA_035702935.1 Dehalococcoidia bacterium | reverse complement strand
GGCGCCAGCGGCTCCCCATCCGGGATCCCTGTGAACTGCCGGTACGCCATCTCGAACGAAGGCACGTCGAACCTGACCTCCCGGTCCTCGTGCTCAGCGTTGTCGCACACGATCGTCAGGAGGTCGCGCGCCATCGAGCCGCTCAGGCCAGTTCCGGTGACCCGATGGAGGAACCTCGCCACCTCGAGGACCGCGTCCTCCGAGATCTGCAATCCCCGCTTCTCGACCACGCTGTTGAGGATGGCGGCGAACTGCTCCGGCGTCACCGGTGGCATGTAAGCCTTGTACTGGATGCGCCGCAGATAGGCCGCATCGGCCAGGTCCGACGGGTTCAGGTTCGTGGAAAACAAGATCGTGATGCTGAAGGGAAGGTCTATGCTCTCGCCCGTCCGCAGCATGAGGTTGTCGCGGCCCCTCTCCAGGGCCATGATCCAGCGGTTCAAGAGCTCGGCCGGCCCGACCTTCTGGCGTCCGAAGTCGTCCACCACGAGGACGCCGCCCTGGGCCTTCAGGTGTTTTGGCGCCTGGTAAAAACGCGTGATGGGGTCGTACCCCAGCTCCAGGGATTCCTCGGTAAACTCACCGCCGACGATGACCCCCGGCCGCCGAATTCGGATCCAGCGCCGGTCCCATGCCTCTTCCCCGATATGTGTGTCGCTGTGGTTAGGGTCCACGATGCGCTCGTGCACCATAGGATCGAACATGCGAATGATCTGCCCGTACGCATAGAGGGAAGTCGGGATCAGCGACTCTCCGCCGAGGTGGCGCATGTACTCCGTCAGGATGTGCGTCTTGCCGTTCCCCGACGGGCCGTACAGCATCAGCGTCCGCCCGGAATGCAGAGCGCGCTCCAGGAAGTCGACCGTCCCGGCGTCGAGTATCAGGCCTTTGAACGCTGTGCGGATGAGGGATGGCGTTGGTCGCCAGCGTCCCAGGTCCGCAGTCGTTACCACTCGGTCGTACTGCTCCAGCGTCACAGGGGCGGCGCCCGCGTAGCGGCAACGCTGCAGCGCCTGCTCCGCGCGCGCTTCGCCCTTCTCCGTCAAGCGGAACCGGTACGCCGAAGTAACTCCGTACGTGCCGCCGCCGATGATCTCGCAGGCCCGGTCGGCTTTCAAGCCGTCCAGGAGCTCGCCGATGATACCGTTTGGAAGGCACATGACCCGGGACAGGTGCTCTGCCGTGGGTGTCTCCACATAGTGGAACACCTTCAGCATCAAGTCCATCAGGAACGAAGTGGAGAGCCCGGTGTCCTGTATCGTCACCGGCGCTTTCGGGATCTTAGGGCCCGCGTTGCGGCCGTTGCCCGCTTCCGTTTCCGGTTCGCGCTTCCGGAGCAGGGCAGACATGATGGCGTTCTCTGGCTCGGTTTTGGGGGCGCTGTCTCCGTTTTCAGTGACCATGTACTTATTCCGCCGTTTCCTGGTGTGTGTGGTTTATCGGGGCGCCGCCCTATCGCGCTGCCTGGGCCAGCGCGCGGGCGCGTCTCACTTACGGAGACGCGGCGCGAGCCGTCAGGGTTACACGTCGCCTGCCGGAATGGGGCGCCTCAGACCGGTTTCGCTGCTAAAATCGCCGTGGATGGCTGCCGATCCGCTTCCCGTGGCCAAAGGCGACCCCACGCTGCGCAGGACGCTTGGGCTCCTGGAGACAACGGTGGGGGGTGTGGGCATCATCCTGGGCGCGGGCATATACGCGCTTGTCGGCGAGGCTGCGGGCAAGGCCGGTGATGCCGTTTGGCTTTCCTTTCTAATCGCCGCGCTGATGGCTGCCGTCATCGGCCTCTCCTACGCTGAACTGGCGTCTACGTTCCCGAGAGCCGGCGCCGACTACGAATACTCGCTGCACGCCCTCGGTCCCCGGGCTTCCTTTGTCGTCGGCTGGCTGATAGTTATAGCAAACCTCGTGGCGGCTGCTGCGGTCTCCATCGGTTTCGGAAGCTACCTGAGCACGTTCGTCGACATAACGCCAACCACGGGGGCCGTGGCGGCCTTGCTCGTCGCCACCTTCATCGCCTTCATTGGCATCAAGCAGGCCGTCTGGGTCTCCATCCTGCTGACGCTGGTGGAGTTGAGCGGGCTGGTGTTGATCATCGCCGTCGGCGTGCCGCACTTCGGCGATGTTGACCTCAGCGAGGCGGAGCACGGTTTATCCGGCATTTTCGGCGCTGCGGCGCTCGTCATGTTCGCTTTCATCGGTTTTCAGCAGATCGCCACGCTTTCGGAGGAGACTGTCGATGCGCACCGCATCATCCCGCGCGCGATGCTGCTCGCAATCGGGATAACGGCCACGCTCTACGTCATCGTCAGCATGGCCGCCATCAGCGTCGTGGGCTGGGAGGCGCTTTCGGCCTCCAAAGCACCACTCGCTGGCGTGGCCGAGGAAGCATTGGGGAAGAAGGCGGAAGACCTGGTTGCTGCGATCGCTCTGTTCTCCACGGCCAACACTATTCTCCTGATTTTGGTCGCCGCTTCGCGCATGATCTACGGCATGGCGTCACGGAGGGCTCTGCCGCGATTCCTCGCCTGGGTGCATCCCCGGGCGCAGACTCCGTGGCGGGCCATCATTCTCTCCCTCGTCGTGTCCGTAGGGTTCGCGCTCACGGGCGACCTCGGCCTCGTGGCCGGAGCAACCAATTTTGCCGTCTTTGTCGGGTTCGCGGCCGTCAATCTCTCCGTCATCGTCCTGCGCTATACGCGCCCCGAGATCGAGCGTCCGTTCCGGATACCATTCAATATCGGGCGCTTGCCTGTGATGCCCATCATAGGGCTGGGATGCGTCGCCTTTCTCACGGTTAACCTGGACACAAACGCGCTCCTTGTTGGGTCGGGCCTGTTCCTGACGGGCGTCGTCGCCATGGAGGCCCTGCAGCTATGGCGTCCGCAGAGCTAGGACGGCGTTCTTCAGAGGCTCGGCATATCCGGAGCGGGGGTTCGGGTTAGTACCGCCAGTGGCTCCGTCTCGATCGCCGGTTCGTGCGGCGGGAAGCGGTGGATGAAGAGCGTCGTCGCCGCTGCGAGGACCGACATAACCACAAGGACGCCGAATATCAGCCGGAACACGCCGATCTCCGGTGCTGCCTCCCCCGTGCTCAGGATCGCGCCCAGCAGCCCCGTACCGATGATGCTGCCCAGATATCTCATCATCGAGTTCGTTCCCGCCGCTGCGCCGGCCAGCTCTCGCGGCGATGATTCCACCGCCGCCGCCCCCGTCGGGCTCATGCTGATCCCTAGCCCCAGCCCGAGCGCTGCCAGCGATCCCGCCAGGTACGCAAAGGAGACATCCTCTGCGATGCCCACCAGGAGAGCCGCGGACCCTATAACGACGAAAAGACTGCCCAGTAGCGCGGGGTAGCGCCTCCCAATTGAATCCGAGATACGCCCGCTGATCGGTGCCAGGAACGCCGATTGCACCGAGACTATCCCCAGTAATGCCGCGCTCGCCCCGTGGCCCCTGTCCTGCACCTCCTCCACGAAGAAGGGCATCGCCAGGATCGTCGTGTACATGACGAGGTTCGTCAGGAGGACGAACGACGTGGCCGCCGCGTACGACCGGTTCCGGAACAGCCGCCATTCCGCGATTGGGGTGTCGGACGAAAGCTGGCGCTGCACGAACAGCAAGCCGATGACCGGGAACGCGACAGCCGCCACCACGAGCGTCTCCGGCCGCCCGCCGCCCAGGCCGTTCAGTATGAGCGTCAGCGTCACAAGCAGCAGGGCGAAGACCACGGCGCCGGCCCAATCGATGGAGAAGCGTCGGACCCGCGCCCCCTCGGGGTAGTTCAGGAGCCAGAGGCAGACCAGTCCCGCCAGTACCAGCGGCACGTTCATCAGGAAGATGTAGCGCCAGCTCCCCAGCGCCAGCAGCGCCGCGCCCAGCAGCGGGCCGGCTGCCGCGGAGACCGAGATTACAGAACTGATGATCCCCCCGGAGCGCCCCAGCCTGGTCACAGGCTGCGTCTCGCGTAGCATCGCCATCCCGTTGGGGATGACGATTGCCCCTACCAGCGCCTGGCAGGTGCGCAGCACGATGAGGACGGGAAACGTCGGGGATGCCGCGATGGCCAGCGAGAGCGCCAGGAAAAGGAGGAGTCCAGCCCGGAACACCGGCGCCCGCCCGATCTGATCACCCAGCCGCCCTCCCAGCGGCTGGGCGACCGCCATCGCGATCAGGTAGGCCGATACCAGCCAGGCCACGGCGCCGTGGCCCACACCAAAATCATGCCGTATCTCGGGCAAGGCCACCGCCAGCATCGTCGAGTTTATCGGCGCCAGTACCCCGCCCAGCGACACCGTCGCCAGCAACAGCGGAAAACTGACCCGTGCCTGCCGTTGTGCCGTTTCCACTACGCTCTCATCCTTGCACTCAAACATCATCCACAGGAATCGAAGGATCCATTCCGGAAGTGCCAGCCAGGGCGGTGGAATCAGAGCCGGAACGCTTCAACGGCGAAACGCTGTCCCCGGCTCTGATTCCTCGATCTCCCTAGCCCTCAAGCTTCACGGTCCCGGCCGTGCCATCGACGGTGATAGTTGCGCCGTCCTGTATCAGGGAAGTTGCCACTTTTGTGCCGACGACGGCCGGGATCTGGTACTCCCGCGCCACGATGGCCGTGTGCGAGAGGATCCCGCCGTGGTCCGTCACCACCGCCGAAGCGATGCCGAAGAGCGGCGTCCAGGGCGGCATAGTCGCGGGGCAGACTAGGATCTCGCCTGGGTTCAGCCTGTCCGCGTCATCCAGGGTGAGGATCACGCGCGCAGTTCCCGTCTTCTGCCCGGCGGAAGCCGCGTTTCCGTTCATGATCCGCGGGTCCGGGTGCTTATCCGGCGGGGCGCCCCAGAACTTGGCCGCCATGGGATCGTCCTCCATCGCCGGTGGCACCGTCCCGAGCGCCTCAGGGGGCGCGATCTGCTTGAAGTGCTCCCGCTCCTGCCGGCGCCTTTCAACGAGCTGCTGAAGATTCCCGTTCTCTCCCCGCAGCGCTCCCTGCAGCTCGTCGTAGTACAGCTGGAACACGTCCTGCGCATCGGCGATCCGCCCGGCGCCCACGAGCCGGCGGCCCGCCTCCAGCACCGGCACGCGTTGCACGCAGACGCCCTGCTGGTCGATCCAGAAGTTGTGGTCTTCCTGGATGGGCAGGTATTGCTGCGCGCCGGCCAGGAACTGGCGGAATGTCTCCACGGGCCCGCCCGCCAGCCGGTCCATCAGCACCCTCTCGCGCGCCTCACGGGCCTTTACCAGCGACCGGAACTCCTCGCGAGGGTCGTAGTCATCGCGGGCTACGTACTCACGGATAAGGCTGTAAATGGGCGCGGGCCGCTCTTTCCACGTTGGCTCTGCGATGTCGAGTTCGTTTGCGCGCCAGCCATACTTTGCGGTGTATTCCTCCACGACGCTCCGGAAGGTCCTCCCCTCCTCGGTTGCGCCCAGCGCATCGTGCGCGTCCGAAGCCGGGACGCCCTGGATGATCTTCATGACGGCCGGACGCCTGCGCGCCTCCTGCGCCAGGTCCCACAGGCCGTCGCCCGCCTCGGTGCTCTTGTTCGGGAACCCCTGCAGAAGTTGCAGGTGCTCGCCACCCTTGGGCGCACCGATCAGGTTCGTGTAAACCTCCTCGAACGCCATCACGGCGCCCATGGCCGGGAACACTGCCAGGAAGTGCAATTCGCCCTCGCGTTCCCGCTTGGCCACGATCTTCTCCAGCAGTTCGGCGATGTCCCGGTCGCCCAGCTTCGAGTAGTCGGCGTTCAGTGTCTCATCGTTGATCGAGCGCACCTCGGGCTCGTACTCGTTGTGCCAGCGGTCCAGCAAACCCGGGATGTGCTGCATCATGCGTCCGCGCATCTGCATCATCCGCGCTTCCATTTCCGCCTGGTCGTACGAATAAGGCTCGAAGTTGTTGTACACATACCCGTTGATGTGCTTGAAGGTCGGGTTCTTAAAGGGCATCGCCAGCGCGTCCGCCGCCTTCACCAACCCTCGTCCGAACGCCGGCATGTCCATCGTCGCCGAAAGGTTTGAGAGGCCGTGTGGCCAGTGCATGAGGTCTACGGTCCAGAACCCTGCCGCCTCCTCCGGTGTGTCCCATTTCACCGGAAAGTTTGCCGGGATTGGTAGCGTCTTCGGTGCCTGCTCAGTGGTCATTGGTGTCTCCTCCTCGCGAAAAAATGATCGTTACTTCTTGCCGTTATGTTTCATGCGTTCAGCTGCGTCTGCGTCCCGCCGTCTTAGATCGGCCACGAGCGTCCGCAGCGCCCAGGACACCGCCTTGCCACCCTCGCGGCCGTCCATGCCAAAATCGTCCTTCATTGCTTGCCAGGTCCGGGAGCTGTGCAAGAGCGACAGTATCGCTGTCGCCTGCCGATGCTCGTTCGCTGTCAGGTGAGGCGTCTCCCTTTTCACCGCGGCCCCCAGCGCCGCCAGGCGGCGCACCCGCCCCTTCTCGCGGATCGCCCGGCCTTGAGAGGTAGCCCACTGAGAACGAATCACGTCAGCGTGCTCATCGAAGGCCGCGAAGACAGGCTCTACGCCCGTGAGCAGGTCGTCCACATCGACGGACATCGAGAAAGTGCCGATCTGGTCGTCAAGCCAGTGAGCGAACGCCTCGAGGAGGGCCTCCCGGGTGGGGAAGTAGCGGTAAACGGTGCGCACAGACACACCGGCTGCTTTTGCCAGCCCCGGAATGTGAAACTCCTCCAGCCCATGGTCCGCCAGCTGGTCAGCCGCCGCCCGGAAGATAGCCTCCTTGGTTTCCCGCATCTGCCGCTCGCGCAGCGGACTTTCGTACGCGCGTCGCGCCGCTGACGTGGATTGTGCGCTCATCGGTTTCTCCTCGGGGTGCTTTCCTGCTCTGGACCCGGCTACGCCTGCTTCACCAGGCTGGGCTCGGCACTGACCGCGTCCACGACGGGCGTCCTGGCCAGCACTTCGCCGGCCCGGACCAGCAACCGCCCTAGGCCCGTCACTGCGGCGCGGGCCAGGGAACGGCGCTCCCGTGCGATGTATGGCAGGTTGACCCGCCTCAACCGCTCGGCTTCAAATTCCCGCATCTTCTCGGCGACGTACAGTTCATAGCTTAGCATTGTCCTGCTCCTAACTCGTGGCGATCCTGGACGGGGCCCGGGTTCGTGACACGATTAACGTATTCATGACACGTACTATGCCATGAATATAACAGGCGTGTCAAGAGAGTTTGGAGCGAATTTTCGAAAATTTCTCGAAAACTCCGCGAGGGCCCTACTCGGCCATCCGAGCCTTCGCGAAATACCCCAGCGCCAACCGCACCTTCTCTTCGATGGGCGCTCCGGCAGGCATCTCGCTGCGCGCCACGGCCTCCGCCGCCTCTGCCTGCGTGTAGCCCAGGCCCATCAGCGCCGCCACGACCTCCT
>DASSZB010000163.1:0-3929 GCA_035702935.1 Dehalococcoidia bacterium | reverse complement strand
GACTGCCTTCACGGGAGATCGTCGCCAAAGCTAAAGCCCTCGCCGGGGATACGTTCAAGAGCACCTCGGCCCTGGGCGCCCAGATTTACGGGGGTATCGGCTTCAACGAGGACGTCGACACGACGCTCTTCCTCCGGCGCGGCAAGCAGGCCCAGCACTCGCTCGGTGACACTGGATACTGGGAAGACATCATCGCGACCGAACTTCTCGGCGAGGCATGACCCATGTCGGACGAAGGCGGACTCGACTACGTTCCGGAGTACCTGCCGGAAGAGACAAGGCAGCGACTTGTGGGACTCAGCCGGGAATCCGAACGCGAAGCCTCCCCGGTCGAAGTCAGCGAGTACCTCATCCAACACTGGTGCGAGACGCTCGAAGACGGTAACCCCCTGTACCTGGACGAGGACTACGCCCGCTCTCGCGGATTTGGCGGGCGCGTAGCGCCGCCCGCGTCCGTGATGACGACCCTCACGATGCCCTTCCGCTGGCCCTGGCCACCGGCGGGGCGCGAGCCGCAGAGGCACATTCACTACGAGATCAAGGAGCTGCTGGGACTCCCCGTCGGCATCATCAGTGACATCGAGGTGGAATACTCCGCCCCCGTTGAGGTGGGGGACCGAATCTCCATCAGCCAGCGGCTAGTCTCCATCTCCGAGCGCAAGGAGACGCGCCTGGGCGAGGGACATTTTTGGACGATGGACCGGCTCTACTGGAAGCAGGACGGATCGCTCGTCGCCCGCGAGAGAATGACGGCCTTCGGTTACGGTGCGAATGAGGGAAGCGCCAGCTCACCCCAGAAGGTGTCCGGAGGCTGGAGTCCCGCGGTTGAAGAGGTGCTGGACGGCGAGCGCACCGGGTACCAGCCAGTCGCGCCCGCCGGGTTGTGCTGGGAGGACGTGCGGGAGGGCGAGGAGTTGCCAGTCCTGACCATGCCGATCAACATGACGCGTTGCGTGTACCTCGCCTCCGCCACCCGCGACTTCTCGCCTCAACACTCCAACCCTGACTACGCGAAGGGGCGCTCCCGCACGAAGGACGTGTTCGTGAACACCCCGTTCAACATGGGCATGGTCAGCCGCTTTGTGACCGACTGGGCCGGTCCGGAGGCGACTATCCGGCGCCTCAAGGTGGGCATGCGGGGCAACGTGTGCGCGGGAGACGACATGATCATCACCGGCACCGTGATCGGCAAACGCCAGGACGGCGAGGACCACCTGGCTGACGTGGAGGTGGTCATCTCTACGCAGGACGGCCCAATGACCCCGTGCAGCGTCACCGTTGCGCTTCCTTCCCGAGGGAACCTTGTATGAGCGGCGCTTGCGACGGCTTGCGGGTCGTCGATTTCACCTCCTGGATGGCCGGCCCCCTGGCCACGATGGTGCTCGCCGACAACGGCGCGGACGTGATCAAGGTAGAGCCGCCGGAAGGCGATCCCGCCCGGCAGCTGCCCGCCTTTCAGACCTGGAACCGGGGCAAGCGAAGCGTAGTCCTGGACCTCAAGGCCCCAGAAGGCCGCGAGAAGGCATTAGCCCTGGCCGCCAACGCCGACGCAGTCTTCGTCGCCATGCGGCCGGGAACTCCTCAGAAGCTCGGCATAGACTATGAGCTTCTGCGCGAAGCCAACCCACGGCTTGTCTACGCATCCATCACCGGCTACGGCGAGGACGGCCCCTGGAGCCGGCTCAAGGGATACGACGCGCTCGTGACCGCCCGCTCCGGGCGCATGATGATGTTCGAGCGCGTGGCTGACCGTCCCGGACCAGCCTTCCCGTCTCTCCCCTGCGCCTCCTACACGGCGGCGATGCTCAGCCTCCAGGGCGTAATGGCAGCGTTGCACAAGCGGACAGCCACCGGCCGTGGTCAGAAGGTCAGCGTTTCCCTTCTCGCATCTCTTATCCCGTATGACCTCATCATGTGGATCGGCTGGCAGCTGCGTGGCGACGACATTGACGCCGCGGCGCAGCCCGCGAACATGGTCCTGCAGAAGCTCCTCGGTGAACGCCAGCTGGCGCAAAAGCCGGGCAGCTACGACCCCAAGCAGCTGCACCGGCCCCAGGTGCGCGTGCCCCGTCCCAACTACCTAACCGCTGTCACCAAAGACGGCGTATGGCTGCAATTTGCCAACACCATGGATCACCTTTGCGTGACCCAGATGACCGCCCTCGGCCTGCTCGACCTATACGGACAAGATCGCTTCGCCAAACTCCCGGCCGTTTTCACCGAAGAGGACGCCGAAGACCTCTGGCAGACCGTCCTTGAGCGCGTGCGGACCAAGACTTACCAGGAGTGGCGACGGATCTTCGAGAAGGAGGGCAACATCGCTGTGGAGCGCATCCGTTCTCCGCTGGAATCCCTCCAGCACCGCCAGATCGTGCACAACGGGCAGTCGGTCGAAGTGCCGGGGGTGATTGGCAACCTGACCGTGCAGCCCGGACCCCTGGCGTTTTTCAGCCAGACGCCCGGTAACATTCGGTCAGGCGCTCCAAGCCTCGGACAGCACACGGACGCGGTCCTGGATGGCCTGGTGGCGGGTCCGCGGAACACAAAGCTGCCCGTGCCGGTCCCGGAGTCTGGCTCACCGACCACAGGTCCGCTCACGGGCGTCACAATCGTCGATTTCTCCGCCTGGATAGCGGCGCCCTACGCGACGGGGATCCTCGCGAACCTGGGGGCGCGGGTAATCCGCATCGAACCGGTGGGCGGCGACGTCAGCCGGTATTCCACGGGCGGACTCCTCTCATTCCCCATGACGCAGGGCAAGGAGAGCATCGCCCTGGACTTGAAGCACCCTGACGGCTTGAAGATTGCCCAGTCGCTCATTGCCCGCGCCGATGGCCTGGTGCACAACTTCCGGCCCGGCGTCCCCGAGCGCCTGGGGATCGACTACGAGACCTGCCGTAATATCAACCCGCGCCTGGTCTATCAGAATGCCGCGTCCTACGGCGAGAGCGGCCCCGACGCTCACCGCCCGATGTTCTTCGCTACCGCCGCCGCCCTGGGGGGCAATCAGCTGCGCCAGGTCGGAAAGGGCCATCCGCCACCCGGGAGCGAGACTTCGAGCATCGAAGATTTGAAGACTGAAGCATGGCGCCTGCTCAAAGCTGCCGAAGGCAACGCCGATCCCATCGCTGCAGTGGCGGCCGCAGCGGCCTTCCTCATGGCCCTGTACGCCCGAGAACACACCGGCGCCGGCCAGCAGGTGCTTACCACGATGATCGGCTCCGATATCTACGCGAACTCCGACGAGGCGATCGCCTACGATGGACGTCCGCCGGGGCCCGCAGTGGACGAGGGTCTTTACGGTTACGGCCCCTTCTACCGACTCTACGAGACGGCGTCCGGCTGGGTATTCCTTTCCTGCACGCGCCGGGACGAGTGGGCGGCGCTCTGTCGCGCCATCGCCCGTCTCGAGATGGAGACCGAATGGGAGCGTGCAGACGGGGACGGGTCGGCGCTCGCAGATGCCATCGCCGCGATCCTGCGGGGGCGAACGGCGGAACAATGGCAAAGCCTTATGGCGGAACACGACGTTCCCCTTGTCGCCGTCGAGATGCGGGACCCCGGCTGGTTCAACATCCAGGACCCCGAGATGCGTCGCCAGGGACACGCCGTCCAGGTCGAAAGCCCGGCTCACGGCCAATACTGGCGCCACGGGGCGCTCCAGCGCTTTTCGGGGGACGGCGCGGCCCTTGGGGGATGGGAGCCGCTTGGCGGCCACACGCGCTCGATACTGGCAGAAGTCGGCTTCGCGTCGGGGGAAATCGAGCGCCTGGCCGGCGAAGGAATCGTCGAGATCTGGTCGCCGGAGACCGAACGAGTGAAGGCGTGATCCGGGACAAGACGGCCATCGTCGGCATCGGCACTACTGAGTACGTCAAGAATATCGGGCGTTCCGAACTTCAGACCTCGCTGGAGGCCATCCGTCTCGC
>DASSZB010000313.1:0-2232 GCA_035702935.1 Dehalococcoidia bacterium | reverse complement strand
CCGTACCGGACTTGCCGGCGGCGTCGACGCTGGTCCCCACCCAGGCCTGGTACGACGTGCCGGCCGTGCTCTGGATGACGGCCGTCAGACCCTGGCGGATGAAGTCGAGGTTTCCGGGCGATACGGGGAGCGGGTGCACTTCCTCGGCCGTGAATTCCTGGGAGGCGGCTCCGCCGGGCAGCGCCATCTTCTTCACCAGCAGGGGCTTGCGGAGGATGCCGGTCGCGGAGATGGCGGAATACGCGTTGGCTATTTGCAGAGGCGTTGCCTTGACGTACCCCTGGCCGATGGCCATGTTCACGGCGTCTCCGGTGTACCAGTAATCGCCTATGTTCGCTTCTTTCCAGGCTGGGTCCGGGATCAGCCCGGGCGCCTCGTCCAGGCCGTTGATACCAGTGGCGGCGCCGTAGCCGAAATCGCGCGCGAACTGCGGGAGGATGTTCGGGTCGATCGGGTCCAGCGTGGCGGCGATATCGAAGAAGACGGGGTTGCAGGACGCCATCAGGCCCCCCGCCACGGTCAGATAGCCGCGGTCTATGGTCTGCCAGTTCTTCTGGGCGAACTCATCGCCCAGCTTGTTCCAGACGGGCACGCAATGGAAGGTGGAGCCGGTGTTGAAGCCGCCCTTCTCCAGGCCGGCGGCGCCGGTCACCACCTTGAACGTCGATCCCGGCGGGTACTCTGCCAGCAGCGGGCGGTGCAGGAACGGCTGGCGGGGGTCGTTGTAGAGAGAGTTCACCTGCTCCTGGGTGAGCCCGGTGATGAAGTCGTTGGGGTTGAACCGCGGATACGATGCCAGCGCGAGCACCGAGTTGTCCTGCGGGTCCATCGCCACGATGGAGCCGACGCGGTCTCCCAGCGAAGCCTCAGCCGTTTTCTGGACGTCGAGGTTGATGGTCAGGGTGATGTCCTTGCCGGGGAGAGTGGCCCTTTCGGCGATCGTCTTGGAGATCGACCCTTCCGGCGTGATCGTGGCCAGCACGGCGCCGCGCTCCCCGGCGAGATCCCTTTCGAACTGGCCCTCGATGCCGAAGGCGCCGACCCTGTCGCCCGACTGGTAACCCTTTGGCGCCAGCTCTTCCAGCTGCTCTTCCGTCACCTCGGTTATGTAGCCCAGGACGTGCGCCATGGAGTCGCCGTTCGGGTAGACTCGCCGCGTCTCGTCACGCACCACTACGCCCAGGTCGAACATGTCGTTGAACTTGATCAGTTCTTCGGGCGGCGTGCCGTAGGGCAGCGACTTCACGGGCACGAAGTAGTACGAAGGGACGTCCGCCTCCACTCTGGCGCGCACCTCGGCGTCGGGCATGCCCAGCGCCTGCACAAGGGCGGCTATCGTCGCCTCCTTGTCCGTGATCTGGTCCGGGACGATGCCGACGACCGGTATGGCTGCGTCGACGGCCAGCTCGCGGCCGTTTCGGTCGTAGATGCCGCCGCGGCGCGGGATCCGCGTGAAGAAGTGCACCAGGTTGCGGTCGTCCAGCTCCGCGAAGAACAGGCTGGGCGACCAGCGGACGCGCCACTCCTCGCGCGTCTTTGGCTCTTCGCCGGAGGCCACCGGCACCGGTACCTCCTCGCGGACCAGCGGGATGGCATTCTCCTGCTCGATGTCGTCGAAGAAGCTCGTGTGGAAGGTCACCGAGAACGGGATCTCGGGCTCGCCGGGCGTGGGCGGGGCTGTGGCGGCGATCGCCGTTTCCTCGGGCGCCAGCTCATAGTCCAGGCCGGTGATGCGGGCCTCGTCCGTGATCGCCTCGTAACGCTCGATGAACTTCTGGCGCTCGATGGTCGCCTGCGCCTCGGTGGAGATCAGGCTGTACATGTTGTCGTACTCGCCGTCCTTCCACAGGGAGAGGAAGCGTTCCGCCGTCTCTTCGGGCGTGCGTGGGGCATCGGTGGGCCCGGAGCCGCCGCCTCCGCCGCCGCAGGCCGCGGCGAGGATGGCGAGCGCGGGAATGACGAGAAGGCCGGGGCGCGTCATACGTTCCACTACAACATTCTAGCAACGGCGGCAACCCGCAAGAGCGGCGCCGCCTAAATGTAGAACGCCAGCGCTCCCGGAACGGTTCGCCCCCGAGGCGGCGGCACGGCTGACCTCCCCGAGGGACGTAGCTGCAGACCTTCAGGTCTGCCCGAGGCCACTGTCATCCCGACCGCCGCCGCCGCGCGTCGGGATCTCCGCTCCCCGGCAGTGGACGTTACCCCACGCTTGGCGCCGGTGGCTATCTAGCT
>DASSZB010000286.1:0-2688 GCA_035702935.1 Dehalococcoidia bacterium | reverse complement strand
GGGTCTACGGTGGGCCCGTTGTCGAACACGTACTTGACGCCCAGCCCCCGGGCGCCCAGGTACTTGCGGGCGTCATCCTCGTCAATGTGCTCGTAGGAGACGTTGCCGGACGTGAGATCGATGCGGGCAATACGGTCCGCGTAGCCACCAAGCTTCATTGGGATCTCCTTCTAGACCCTGGCCAGGCCAAATGCTCCAATGGCGCGTTGCGAGAATAATTCTACACCCGCGCGGGCCCTCTTGCGCGTCGGCCGCCCTAGCCGGGAAGCACGCCGTACCAGAGCTCGATGAGCTTGACCACAGCATCCTTGAACACGGCCGTCGTGAACATTCCCTGGCTGTGGTCGTCCACGAACGTTCCCCAGGGATCGATCTCGTCCAGTTGCTCCTCGCTGATCGAGTCCGAGTCGTTGGCGCCGAACGCGGGGGTGAGGTAGTCGAAGACGACGTTGTGGATGTACTCCGCGGCCAGGATGCGGTTCGCCTGCTCAAGGGCGATCCTGGCGTCGTCCAGGCCAGTGGTGTCCGACGTTCCCTGCAGGGCTAGGGTGATGCGCTGTTTGAGGTCCGTGTCGCTGATACTGAAGCGACTCACCAGTTGCGGGTCGGGCAGCTTGATCAGACGCTCAGCCTCGTCCAGCTTCTGCAGCGCTTCCTCGGTCGAATATGGCGACGGCGCGATGAACGGCGTCTGGGTCGCCGGTCCGTCGTTACCGCTGGACTCACCATCGTCATCGCCGCACCCTGCCAACAGAGCAACCACGAGAATCGCGATAAGAACTCGGTACATCATCAGCTGGCCTTCACGAATTGGATCATGTACCACCCGCCCCTGTGGAACCACTCTAGTCCCAGGTCCTGTGTCCCCGGCGGTATAAGTTCCAGGGGTGGTGGCTGGTCATACTCAGGTTGGAACCTCAGCAGTAGCCTGTTAACCAGAGACAGTGGACGGTCGGTGGGTGTCCCAGCATCGCAGACGACGACGCTTGCGCCGGGCCGGGCCACACGGACCATTTCTGCTAACGCTCCCGACTTGTCGCCGAACTCGGCGAATCCACCGTGATGCAGGACGGCGTCGAAGGAATCGGCGGCGAACGGCAGGTGCGCGGCTTCACCCTCCACGAGATCGGCTCGGATGCCCTGACGGCCCACTTTGTCCGCGCACCTCCGTAACATCCCGCGCGAGATGTCCAGACCGACTAACTGCCCATAATCTCCCACGTCTTCCGCAATCAACCGCACATTCGTGCCTGTTCCGACACTGACTTCCAGCACGCGGGCGTCTGCCGAGAGCTTCAGTGCGCGGACGGCCTTGCGGCGCTCGCTGGTGGCGGATTCGCGTCGCAAAAACGCTGCCCCGCGGTTCGCCCAATCATACCAGCGCGCTCGGCGTTCGTAGTAGTCACGCGAGCGACGCTCATTCGCCTGCGCCATCGTGCCTCGCTCGCGCCCCGGGTTACTGGGTGCGCTTAGCCCCGCGGCAGGCCGAGTCCGCGAATGGCTGCCACGCTGCGCATCACCTCGCTGGTGCCGCCCGCGATCGTTTCCGCGACGCTGAGCTGGTAGTAGCGCTCCGTCAGGCCCTTGATCTTCGCGTACTTGCTCTTGGGGTGGACTTGCCCGTAGAGGCCGAGCAGTTGCATGCCCGTGTTGGACAGGCGCTGGCCCAGCTCCGAGGAGTACATCTTGGCGATTGTCGCCTCGTAGTTCGGGATCTTGCCTGTCTGCTGCATAGACGCGACGCGGTACGAAAGGTACTTCGCGATGTCTATCTCGATGCTCATCTCCGACAGGCGGTGACGGATCTCGGGACGCTCTTCAGCCGCGGCCCGGTTCTCGCGGGCGAAGCGGATGTACTCGTCCAGGATGCGTCGCGCGCGGGCCGAACCGGCGATCGATGACCGCTCGAAGTCCAGGGCCACGGCCAGCTGATACCAGCCCATGTTTTCCTGGCCCACGAGGTTGCTGGCCGGGATACGTACATCCTCCAGGAAGACCTCGTTGAAGCCGTGCTGGCCGGCCATGTTGATCAGGGGCCGGATGCTGATGCCGGGCGAGTCCATGGGCATCAGGAACATGCTGATCCCCTTGTGCTTCGGCGCCTCGAAGTCCGTCCGCGCCGCGATCCAGCCCCAGTTCGAGCGGTGCGCTCCGGAGGTCCAGATCTTCTGCCCGTTGAGCACGTACTCGTCGCCGTCGCGGATCGCCGGCATGGTCACGCCGGCGAGGTCGGAGCCGGCGCCGGGCTCGGTCAGGAGCTGCCACGTCCGCACCCGGCCGGTGTAGATCGGCGGCAGGAACGCTTGCTTCTGCTCCTCGGTGCCCCACACCTGGATCGTCGCTGCGCCGAGGCGGCCGCCGCTGTCGTAGTAGGGCGGCAGCGAGAGGTCGAAGCGGTCGACTTCTTCTTCGAGAATGATCGCGTGGTCGACGTCGAGGCCGCCGCCGCCGTACTTCGCCGGCGCGGTCGCATAGAGCCACCCCTTCGCCCCGAGCTTTCTGCCGAGCCCGCGCAGCTCGAGATAGCGCTGATAGTTGTCTTCGACGGACGTCGGCGTGCGCAGGATCGACGGCCCCACGTTCGCTTCGAGCCATGCGCGCACTTCGCGGCGGAACCGCTGCTGCTCCTCGGTGTACGTCACCTCGAAGTCCATGTGGTCTCCTCTGACCCGCCGGGGACGGCCCGGG
>DASSZB010000264.1:0-3961 GCA_035702935.1 Dehalococcoidia bacterium | reverse complement strand
AAGTACGGCGACCTCTTCGGCGACAACCCGCCCCAGAGCTTCGATGAGCTCCTGGAGAGCATGCAGTCCGGCATCGCGGCCATGCAGAGCCTGCTGGACAGCCTGCCGCCGGAGATGCGCCGCCAGCTCCAGGACCTGCTGATGGACAAAATCGGGGACCCGGACCTGCAGCGCGAGCTGAACGAACTGGCCATCAACCTCGACATCCTGGGTTCCGGCGAAATGCAGAACCAGTACCCCTTCCGCGGAGACGAAGAGCTGGACCTCCTGCAGGCCATGGGCCTGATGGGCGACCTCCAGGGGCTCGATGACCTTGAAAAGCAACTCGAAAAGACCCAGTTCGGCGGCAACCTCGACGACATCGACGAGGCCAAGCTGCGCGAGTTGCTCGGTGACGAGGCTGCCGAGACACTCAACCAGCTGAAGCAATTCCTCGAGGTGTTGGAGGAAGCCGGTTACATCCGCCGCAAAGGCAACAACTGGGAGCTCACCCCGCGCGGCGTCCGCAAGCTCGGCGAGAAAGCCCTGGGCGAAATCTACCAGCAGCTCAAGAAGTCCGGCTACGGGAAGCACTCGCAGAAGGACAAGGGCCACGGCGGAGAACGCGCCGATGACACGAAGGCCTACGAGTTCGGCGACCCGTTCCACCTCCACCTCGGCGAGACCATCATGAACGGCATCTATCGCGAGGGCCCGCAGGTGCCGGTGCAGTTGGAGCAGGACGACTTCTCCATCTACCGCTCGGAGACGCTTACCACGACCGCCACGGTGATGATGCTGGACCTCTCGTGGTCCATGGCCCTCCGCGGCAGCTTCCAGGCCGCCAAGAAGGTGGCCCTCGCCTTGCACAACCTGATCAAGACCCAGTTCCCCAAGGACAGCCTCTACATCGTCGGTTTCTCCGCGTACGCCCGCGAACTCAAAGCCGAAGATCTTCCCTACGTCCGCTGGGACGAGTCCGTGCTCGGCACGAACATGCACCACGCCTTCATGCTCGCCCAGAAGATGCTGGCGCGGCACAACGCCGGCACCAAGCAGATCATCATGATCTCCGACGGCGAGCCGACGGCCCACCTGGAGCACGGGCGTTCCTACTTCGCTTACCCGCCCAGCCCCATCACGATCCGCGAGACGCTCAAGGAAGTCCGCCGGTGCACGCAGAAGGGTATCGTCATCAACACCTTCATGCTGGACCGCAGCTACTACCTCAAAGAGTTCGTCAACCAGATTGCCAAGATGAATAAGGGCCGCGTTTTCTACACCACGCCGGAGCGCCTGGGCCAGTACATACTCGTGGACTATGTCGCCCAGAAACGGAAGCGCTTCGGCGAGCGCGCCGCTTAACGCCGGCCCGTGATCAGCGGCCTCCGCAACACCATATCCGCCCTGCCGCCAAACCTCCTCCGCGCCGCGGCCGTGCTTACGGTCCTTCCCATTATTGGGACGGCAGGATACATGATCATCGAGGGCTGGAGCTTCAGCGACGCCCTTTACATGACCGTCATGACGGTCACCACCATCGGCTTTCGTGAGGTCCAGCCGTTGGATGAGAAGGGCCGGATCTTCACCATGGTCCTGGCCGTGACCGGTGTGGGAGCCATCTTCTATGCTCTAGTGGGCCTGTTCCAGTTCCTCCTCGAGGGCGAACTGGCAGAGATCCTGGGGGTACGCAGAATGAAGGGAAGAATCGAGAGCCTGAGCGACCACTACATACTCTGCGGTTACGGCCGCGTGGGGGCAGAGATCGCCCACGAGTTCGGGCACCGCAGCGTACGCTTCGTGATCGTGGAGACCAACCCGACGGCGATCGGCGACGCGCAGAAACTCGGATACCTCGTCGTCGAAGGCGACGCCACTACCGACGTCGCCCTCAGGGAGGCTGGCATCGACCGCGCCCGCGGCCTGCTGGCCGCCTCCGACTCCGATTCCGGCAACACGTTCATCGTCCTCACCGCCAAGACACTCCGGCCGGAGCTGTACGTCGTATCCAGGGCCGGGCGCCCCGAGAGCGAGTCGCGCATGCACCGGGCGGGTGCTGACCGCGTCTTTTCGCCCTACGTCATCGCCGGCCGCCAGATGGCCCACTCGGCTCTGCAGCCAATGGTGGCCGAGTTCATCGATACCCTGGCCACCGGGCGCGCCGGCGAAAAGGTGCTCGCCGAAATCGATGTCTCCGGCGCCTCCGGCCTCGCCGGCCAGACAGTCCACGACGTGCTGCACACCTGCCCCAGCGTGGTGGTGCTGGCCGTCCAGAGGCCCACCGGCGAACTGGCCGTCGCCGCCCCGGGCGAGACCGTGCTCAAAGTGGGAGACCGCGTCATCGTCATGGGCCTTGAAGACGAACTGGAAAAGATCAGGCCCGCCTCCGTCCGGAGCACAGCCAGGCGCTAAGCCTCCCTTTGCCCTGCGTAGGGGCGCAGCACACGCCGCCAACGGCTCACCGTACCGAGTCGCACCAGTGATGCCCGGCCGTCCCGGCCATTTCGAACACATCGGTGCTGCGCCCGACGGGGCACGCCGTCTCCCGGACCCCGTCAATCGCGTTGTGCGCCAACGCAGGGACCATTTTCGTGGGGAGGTATCGAAGGACGAGCGGAGCAGAGCGCCGGGCCCACAGTGCACTATCCCCGCAGCAGCGCGTCGTCCAGGAAGGCCCGGAGCACGGCAGCGAACCCCTCCGGCCGAAGCCTTGGCAGAGAGTGGCCCGTGTCGCCAAAGACGTACAGCCGTCCGTCCGGCAGCGCGGAAACCATCCGGCCCGCGATCTCGTCATCCAGGATAGGGCTGTGCTCCCCCCGCATCACCAGCGTCGGGCACTGGATGCGCGTGAGGGCGTCCCAGAGGAAGTCGATCTCGGGGATCGCCGCTTTTGTGGCGATGTCGGAAAGCCGCCGGTCGTAGCGGTTGGAGTACAGCCCGTCCTCGCCCTTTATGAGCGAGTTCCCAACCAGCCGGTCGAGCGAGGCATCATCCAGCGACGGCCACTGCTCGCGATAGAAGGCGTGCGCCGCCTCCAGCGTGAATGAGCTCGGCGCGCGGTCCGCGCCCGCCGTCATGTTCTCTTTGAGCCCCACAGCGCCGGCCCGGGCCATCTGGGGCCCCATGTCGCACAGGACGAGGTGCTTGAGCCGCGAAGAATTCTCCCGGGCATAAGCCATCGACGTGCGGGAACCCAACGATAGGCCCACGAGGTCGTATCGCTCCAGGCCGATGGCGTCGACGAACTTCGCCAGGTCCGACGCCAGCGCCCAGACCAGATAACCTCCGGGCGCGAACTCGCTTTCCCCGTGGCCACGCTGGTCCGGCGCGAAGATGTGAAAGTCGTCGAGGAGGCGGTTCGCGCAGTCCTGCCAGAAGTAGGCGTAGTCGCGGAGCCCGTGCATGAGGACCAGCGGGCGCGAGCCAGCGCCCTTCCACTCGAAGTAGTGGATGCGGAGACCGTTGATCTTGAGCTCCCCCTCCGAAGGCTGGATGAGCGTCACCCGCGGTAGTCTCCAATCCAGCGTACCCAGGGGAACTTGTGCCGGGCTACGTTGACCAGTCTCCGGTCCGCCGTCCAAAGGTCACAGAGGTTGAATTCGGCAAGAGCCAGATATTGGGCGTCATACGCGCGCGGGAGATTCAGAAGGACGGCGACGTCAAAAGCCCGGAGTTGAAGCGCGTCTCCAGCGTCAGTAATGAGCACCGGTAGCCTAAGTGAACGGTGCACAGTGTCCCTCGCATGCGATTCGCTCACGCGGCCCATGAATAGCCATCGACGGATTGCTGAAGTAATTTCGGGACGAAAGAGTGGTGGTGCGATCATCGGCACTTCTTCCTCGAGACATTTTCGCCGCAGGTGCTGGGCCCCCGCGGTAAGCGGATCAGGCAGGAGCCAAAGCAAGGCGAGACTGGCGTCCACGCAGACCAGGGGGGCTACTCTTCCTCTCGGACTTGCCTGACGAGGGCGACCACATCCACC
>DASSZB010000154.1:0-3415 GCA_035702935.1 Dehalococcoidia bacterium | reverse complement strand
CGGCACCGGCCAGGGCGCCGCGCGCCAAGGCGCCTGCCCCCGCGGCGGCGTCGCACGACGTGGAGGCGGAGCCGTGGATGGAAGTGGTGGAAGCGGAGGGCGAAGCGGCGCCGGAAGAGGCTGTGGCCGCCGAGGCGGCGGTCGTGGCCGAGACAGCGCCCGTGGAAGTGGGCGCGGAGCCGGCCGAGAAGGGCCCGCGGATCCGGTTCGCGGAGGAGCTGCAGCCGGCCATGAAGGCAGCGCCGAAGAAGGTGAAGAAGGGCGCAAAGCAGGCGGAAGAGCCGGAAGGCAAGGCCAAGAAGGGCCCGACGAAGAAGGCACGGCCGCTCGTGGAAGACGAAGATATCGACGTCGACATCGACTTCGGCTGGGATAAGGACGCGGATGAATAAGGCTGCTTCCAGGATGAAGGCACCGCCCCAGCGCACCTGCGTCGGATGCGGCACCGTCCGCGGCAAGCGGGAGATGGTGCGCGTAATTCGGACGCCGGAAGGCGCGGTGGTGGCCGACCCCACGGGCAAGCAGGCCGGACGGGGCGCTTACCTGTGCGCGCAGGAAAGCTGCTGGACGCTGGGCCTGGCGAAGGGGCGACTGGAGCGGTCGCTTAAGGTGAAGATCACGAACGAGGACGCTGATGCCCTGCGAGCGTACGCGGCAAGCCTCGGCTTTGCGGAGGTGAAGGCATGACGCAGGCAGACGCACCGGGCGCCCGTTCAGTAACGCTACCGCGGCACATCACGGTGCGCGAGCTGAGCGAAGCGCTGGGCGTGACGCCCGTGGACATCATCAAGGAGTTGATGAAGCGCGGCGTGATGGCGGCGATAAACCAGAGCGTGGAATACGAGATGGCCGCCGGCGTGGCGAAGGACCTGGGGTTCGAAGCCGAGCCGGAGGCTGCCAGCGGGGGCGTGGGCGAGCGGATGGAGCACGGCGACGAGGCGGCGGACATGAAGCCGCGGCCGCCCGTAGTGACGGTGATGGGCCACGTGGACCACGGAAAGACGAGCCTGCTGGACGCTATCCGGCAGACGAACGTCGTGGCCAGCGAGGCGGGCGCCATCACGCAACACATCGGCGCTTACCAGGTGATGGTGCCGAACCCGGACGACCCGAAGCAACCGAAGAAGGTGACGTTCATCGACACGCCGGGCCATGAGGCGTTCACGGCGATGCGGGCGCGCGGCGCCACGGTCACGGACCTCGTGGTGCTGGTGGTGGCCGCGGACGACGGGCTCATGCCGCAGACGCGAGAGGCTATCGACCACACAAAGGCGGCCGGGGTGCCCATGATCGTGGCGATCAACAAGGTGGACCTGCCGGCAGCGGACCCGACGCGGGTGAAGACACAGCTTACCGAGGTAGGCGTGGTGGTCGAGGAATACGGCGGGGACGTGCCGGCGATCGAGGTGTCGGCGAAGACGAAACAGGGTCTCGACGATCTCCTGGTAAACGTCCTCCTGGTAGCTGAGATAGCGGAGTTGAAAGCGAACCCGGATCGGCCGGCAGAGGGCACCGTAATTGAGTCCGAAAAGGACCCGAGCCGGGGCCCGATGGCGACCGTCATCATCCAGAAGGGAACGCTGCACATCGGGAACATCGTGGTGGCGGGCGAGGCCTGGGGCAAGGTGAAGGCGATGTTCGACGACAAGGGCCGCCGCATCAAGGAGGCCGGCCCGTCGACGCCCGCGGAAATAATGGGGCTGGAGGCCGTGCCCAAGGCTGGAGACGTGATATTCGTCGCCGATGACGAGCGCACCGCACGCGACATGGCAGAGCAGCGCGGCCGCGAGGACGCCGAGGCAGCGCAGTCCCGGGCCGTGACCCTGGAGGCTGTTTCCGGGGACATCGCGGCGGGGCGCGTGAAGGACCTGAACGTGATCCTGAAAGCGGACGTACAGGGGAGCCTGGAGGCTATCCGCAGCTCTCTGGAGCGCCTGAGTGGCCAGGAAGTGCGCGTGAACGTGATCCACGCGGCCGCCGGGAACATCAACGAATCAGACGTGATGCTGGCGGCGGCGTCGAAGGCGATTATCGTGGGCTTCAACGTGAAGACCGAGCCAGGAGGCCGCAACCAATCCGAGATCGCAGGCGTGGACATCCGTAACTACCGGATTATCTACGAGTTGATCGAGGACGTGGAAAAGGCCGTGAAGGGGCTCATGGAGCCGGTGATCGCCGAGGTGACAGACGGTCACGCCGAGGTGCGGGCCATCTTCCGCGTGCGCGGCGGGCGGATCGCCGGGTGCATGGTGCAGGACGGGTTCGTGCGGCGAAACTCGCTGGCCCGCGTGCTGCGCGGCGGCGAGATGATCCACGACTCGCGGGTATCCAGCCTGAAGCGATTCACGGAAGACGTGCGCGAGGTGACGAATGGCCTGGAGTGCGGCATCGGGGTGGAGAAATTCGACAAGTGGGAAGAGGGCGATGTGATCGAGGCGTACCACACGGAGCAGAGGGGCTGACGCAGGCAATTGGCGACAGGCAACGGGAAACCGGCCGTAAACCAGCGCAGATAGTACCTGCGAACGGTGGGTGATTGAGGCGGGGCAGGTGCTCCGCCGTTCTATTTTGTGGCAAATGGTGAGGGATGAGCGATGAGCAGGCGTATGCAGCGGTTGAACGTGCAGTTTCGGGAGGAGCTTTCGGAGCTGATCCTGCATGAGCTGCGGGACCCGCGGCTGCATGGCATGGTGAGCATCACACGGGTGGACATTTCGCCGGACATGGAGAACGCGGATGTCTACACGAGCGTTCTCGGGGAAGCCGAGGACAAGACCTCGACCATGAGCGCGCTGACGGCGGCGGCGCCGTTCTTGAGGCGGCAGCTGCTGGAGCGGCTGCACATTCGGCGGATCCCGGCGCTGCACTTCCGGCTGGACGAGAGCATCGAGGAGGCGGCTCACATCCTGGAGTTGATGCGGAAGATCGAGAAGGGCGAGTAGTTGGGGATGGCTTCGCGAAACGGATAAACGGATGGTCAGGCGCGGGCGTCTCACAACGGATTGCCCTGGCGAAACGGATAAGCGGATGGGGGGCGAGCCGCTAAGGTTAGGAGGGGCGTCAGGGGTGGGCGAGGCGCTTGTGGGCACAGCAACCAACCAAGCGGTGTAGTGACGGCGCTCTAAGTAAGGGGCGATCCTGGCGTGGGCCCGGCGACTGGGTTGCTGTGCCCCTACGGGAGGCAGCGTGAAGTTCGCCGGGTGTTATTGTGATCCCATGACGGTCTCCGGGATTCTTAACGTCAACAAGGGGCTGGGCGAGACGTCCTTCGGGGTAGTGGGGTTCGTGCGGCGGCGGAGCGGGGTGCGGCGGGTGGGCCACGCGGGGACTCTGGACCCGGCGGCGACGGGTGTGCTGCTGGTGTGCCTGGGACAGGCGGCACGGGTGAGCGAGTACCTGATGGCACTGCGCAAGA
>DASSZB010000415.1:0-3290 GCA_035702935.1 Dehalococcoidia bacterium | reverse complement strand
AGTGGGTGACGCGGGGGCAGGAGTCCACGGATGAGCGCGGATGAGGCACGGGTTTTGGCCGCTGATTGGCGCTGATTAGCGCTGATTGAGTGGTTCGGTCGCTTGAACGGGGAAGGCGTGAGGTTGAAGTGAGTCCCGCGCGATCAGATAGGGCAAGGCGGGAATCCGGGACAGGTCCCTTCACTTCGGTCGGGATGACAAGGGAACTGGGCGGCGCCGGGCAGGGTCCCGAGATGGCACGGGGGGCGTCGGGGAGTTCCCCGGACAGGCCCTTCGTACCTCAGGGCGACATTCGGGAGCGGTTGATCGAGGTGTACGAGCGGCTGTTGGGGGCGTACGGGCCGCAGGGGTGGTGGCCGGGGGAGACGGCGTTCGAGGTGATAGTGGGCGCCATTCTGACGCAGTCGGCGGCGTGGGCGAACGTGGAGAAGGCGCTGGCGAACCTGAAGGCGGCGGGCGCGCTCTCGCCGGAGGGGTTGCACGGTCTGGGCGAGGAGGAGATCGCGCGTCTGGTCCGGCCCAGCGGGTACTTCAACGCCAAGGCTCGCAAGCTGACGGCGTTCGTGGAGATGCTTCACTCGCGGTTTGGTGGGGATTTGGAGCGATTGTTGGCGCTGCCCATGGACGGGCTGCGGGCGCTGCTGCTCAGGACGCACGGGATCGGGCCGGAGACGGCGGACTCCATCGTGCTGTACGCGGCGGGGCAGCCGTCGTTCGTGATCGACGCCTACACGCGGCGGATGTTCTCGCGGATCGGCGTCAGGCCTGCGCACGACGCGTACGAGGGCTGGCGGACGATATTCATGGAGGCGTTGCCGGCGGACGCGGGGATGTTCAACGAGTACCACGCGCTGATAGTGGCGCACGGGAGGGCGGTCTGCCGGAAGGCACCTCGCTGCTCGGAGTGCGTGCTGCGGGACGTGTGCGAGACGGGGCGGGCGGTACAAAGGTCCACAGATGAGCACTGACCGGGTTGGCCGCTGATTGGCGCTGATCTTCGCGGATCGATTGGATGGTTGATTGCCTGCCCGCTAGTCGGGCATGAGATAGGCGGCGACAAGCGTGTAGTGGAGGACGCTGCCGGCGATGACGAGCAGGTGAAAGACCTCGTGGTAGCCGAAGACGCGTGGCCAGGGGTTGGGGCGGCGGGCGGCATAGATGACGCCGCCTATGGTGTAGAGGACACCGCCCATGATCAGGAGGGCGATGGGCGCCCACGCCAGCCACTCGGTCAGGGGGATACCTGCTATGGCACCAAGCCAGCCGGCGGAGGCGTAAAGCAACACGCTCAGCCAGCGGGGAGCGCCGGGCCAGAAGACCTTGAGGATGATGCCCGCGGCGGCGATTGACCAGACGATGGCCAGGATCGTGATGCCCCAGGCGGTGGAAGCGGCGACCAGGCAGATGGGCGTGTAGGTGCCGGCGATGAGCACGAAGATCATCGAGTGATCGAGGCGCTTCATGAAGGCGCGCATGCGTCGGCCCCAGGTCACGGTGTGGTACGTGGCGCTGGTGGCGTAGAGGGCGATGAGGCTGGCGGCGAAGATGACGCCCCCGACGTACGCCTCGGCTGAGTCCGCGAGGAGCACGAGGGCGACGAGGCCCACGATGGCTGCGATCGCCGCGCCAAAGTGAAACCAGCCACGGAGAAGAGGCCGGGGCTCTTCGGTGTGGCCGCCTGGAGCGGCTGCGCCGGCCTCGGTCCTGGTCTGCGAGCTAGAAGTGGTCAGAGTATTGGGCCCCATATCGCGGAATTTGTGCCTGTAACACATTCTAGCCTATCGCGTCTTATGTATTGGTCCCAAACCCTCCCTTTTGGGCTCGTCACTGGGAGGCTCCGGCAGGCTTTCCTGTGATGCTCTGAACACGAGCGCCGGCCGCTTTGCGCGGCCGGCGCTTCTCTTTGGTGTCAGGTGATAGGCGTCAGGTGATAGGCCCACAGCCCGCGTGGGGGCGCATCACCCCGGATAACGTTGGCCAATGCGCTGGCCCGCCAAACGAACGCGGGATCGCCCTTTGATGTGACTCGGTGCTGCGCCCTAGGGTGGTGGGACTGCAGGCGTGGGGGCGCATCATGACGCGCCCCTACGAGTGGCCGGCTCTCAGGTGACCCGTATCGGCAATTTCTTGGCGCCGCGGATGATGAAGGTGCCTCCCCATGTGGGGTCGCCGGCCAGTTCCATCTTCGGAAAGCGCTCGAGCAGTGCGCCTAGGGTTATCTGCGCCTCGGCCCGGGCCAGGGGGGCGCCGAGACAGAAGTGGATGCCGTCGCCGAACGCCAGGTGGTCCGTCGGGTTGCGCCGGAGGTCCAGCCGCTCGGGGTCCGGGAACTTGGATGGGTCGTGGTTGGCCGAGCCCAGGAGTACGAAGGCGATCTGCCCCTCTTTGACAGTGGTTCCGCCGATCTCGATGTCTTGCATGGCGACGCGGCCCGTAGCCTGCACCGGCCCGTTGAAGCGCAGAAGCTCCTCGACGGCCGCGGGCATGAGCGCGGGCTCGCCGCGCAGGAGCTCCAGCTGATCAGGGTGGGTGAGTAGTGAGTAGACGGCGTTGCCGACGAGGTTGGTGGTGGTCTCGTTGCCGGCGATGAGCAGGAGGATCGTCGTGGAGAAGATCTCCATCTCGCTGAGCACCTGGCCGTCGTCCTCGGCGGCGATCAGGCGGCTGATGAGGTCGTTGCGCGGGTGGGCTCGCCGTTCGGCGATGAACCCGGACATGTACTGGACCAGCTCATCGATGGACTTGCGGGCGCGCTCGATGACGTCCGGGGGCGTGAACGGTCCGCCCAGCGTGGCCACCACGTCGTTCGACCAGCGCTTGAACTCGGCGCGGTCCGCCGGCGGCACGCCGAGCATCTCGGCGATGACGATCACCGGCAGCGGGTAGGCGATCTCGTCCACGAGGTCGAACGTCTCGCGGCCGGCGACCCCGTCCAGGAGCTCGGCCACGATCTCGCGGATGCGCGGGCGCAGGTCCTCGACGGCGCGCGGCGTGAAGGCCTTGCTGACCAGCCTGCGGAGGCGGGTGTGCTCGGGCGGGTCGGAGGTGAGCATGGTGGGTGCCTGGGAGAAGGGCCCGAACTGCTCCTGCTGCTGGCGGATCATCTCGGAGAAGCGGGTGCGGGCGCGGGCGCGGTCAGCGGAGAACCGGGGGTGCATGAGGACCGCATCGACGTCCTCGAAGCGGGTGAAGATCCAGGCTTCGAAGAGCTCGTTCCAGGACACCGGGCGCTGCTCGCGCAGCAGCTTGTAGCCGGGGTACGGGTTCGATAGCGATTCGGGGCCGATAGG
>DASSZB010000188.1:0-4113 GCA_035702935.1 Dehalococcoidia bacterium | reverse complement strand
GCCGGGGCAACTGAGGCCGACCTCTCGAAGTGCGTTCACTGCGGTCTCTGTTTGCAGCACTGCCCCACCTACATCGAGACGGGCCTGGAGACCGAGTCCCCGCGCGGCCGGCTCTATCTCATGCGCGCCCTTTCGGAAGGCCGCATCGACCCGACGCCGAACGTGACCGGCCATCTTGACCAGTGCCTCCAATGCCGCAATTGCGAGGCCGTCTGTCCCTCCGGCGTTCCCTACGGCCGGATAATGGAGGCGGCCCGGGCCGACATCCTCCAGTCCGACAAGGCGCCCCCGCAATGGCGCCTTCGCGCTCTCTTCCTGCGCGAGGTCATCGGCAAACCTTCGCGGCTCCGGTTGCTGGCCTCGGCGCTCCGGATGTACCAGGCCTCAGGCGTCCGCTCGCTGGCCGAAACCGTGCCCCTGTTCCGCGACCGCGCGGCGCTGGTTCCTGGGATCGGCCGCCGCCCGTTCACGAAGACCGGAGTACTGGCTCGGCCCGAGGGCAAGGCGCTCATGCGCGTCGGCTTCCTCACCGGATGCATCATGCCGCTGGCATACGGCCGCGTGCACCGCGCCACGGTTCGCGTGCTGGCTCGCAACGGATGCGACGTTATCGCGCCGCCATCTCAGGCCTGTTGCGGCGCCCTGCACGCCCACAACGGCGACGTGCGCACTGCGCGCAGCCTGGCCCGCCGCAACGTAGAAGCCTTCCTCGAAGCCAATGTCGATGCCATCGTCGTCAACTCCGCCGGCTGCGGCGCCGCCATGAAGGAATACCGCGACCTGCTGCCCGGGGACGAGCGCGCTCGCGGGTTCTCATCCCTGGTGAAAGATGTGCACGAGTTCCTGCTGGACCTGCCGCTCGAGCCGCCGACTGGCCGGCTGGACATCGCCGTCACTGTGCAGGATTCCTGCCACCTGGCGCACGCGCAGCGCCTCGCCCGTGCACCGCGGGACATCCTGGCGCAAATCCCCGGCCTGCGTGTGATTGACATGGCCCACGCGGACCGCTGTTGCGGGAGCGCAGGCGTCTACTCGCTGACCCAGCCCGGAATGTCCCTGGAGCTTCTGGACAGCAAGATGGCGGACGTCAAGTCCACGGGCGCCGGGGTCATCGCCACGGCCAACCCCGGCTGCATGGCCCAGCTGGAGGCAGGCGTGCGCCGGCACGGCCTGACCGGGCGTGTGGTCCACGTCATCGAACTGCTGGACGAAGCCTACCGGGCCGAACGACAACTTTAGGCCCTTTCCCCCTTTTTTACTCCCTGTTCACCGCATCTATTCCAACATCAACTGTTATTCCCCGCGGGAAATCCGATACTAATTGTAGAGCGAAAAAGGTCTTACTCCAGAATTGTCATTGCGGAAACGAATTACCGGTCCGGGATGGCCTGAAAGATAAACAAAAACGTGGCGATAGATTCCTGTAACAAGCGATGCCGCTCAGCGTCTATTGTTCAACCGCTACACCGGGGGGTAATAAGTCATTCGTTCAGGTCCCGCCACCTGCGGGGCAAGTAAGGGGTCCATGTCTATGTCCACGATGCCCGTCGCGCTGACCGACTCGAAGACCGCCGTCTTCACTACCGCTCCCGTCGAGGCAACCACCACCCAGCGCAGCCACGACACCGTCGAAGCGCAAGCCGTACCCACCAGCGAGTTCTCTGACCTGTACAACGAATACTTCCCGAAGGTCCTCGCCTATGTTTATGGCCGCGTCCAGGACAAGGAAGTATCGCTGGATATCGTCTCGGACGTCTTCGAAAAGGCGTTCATCAAGAAGAAGTCCCTCCGCTCCCCCGAATCCTTCGGCTCCTGGCTCTTCACGATCGCCCGCAACGAGGTTTCATCGCACTGGCGAAAGGAAAAGCCTGCCGCCAAGGCGGCCCAGGAAGCGGCCTTTGAGAATGAATTGCATCACCAACCCCGCGGCCCGGAGGAGGCCCTCCTTCACCGCGAAAAACTTGACGCCCTGTCGCTCCTCGTACGCGCTCTGCCGCGACGCGAACAAGAGATCATCGCTCTCAAGTTCGATGCTGAGTTGACCAACCGCGAGATCGCGCAGGTCCTCAACACCAGCGAGGTCAACGTACGAGTCACCATCTTCCGCGCGCTCCGTAAGCTGCGCGAGCGGATGCAGGCGATTGGAGCTGCACAGGCATGAACGAACAGGAGCGGGCCGGCTGGCTGGCCCGCGCCGTTGACAAGCTAATACAGCGGCGAGAGGTGAAACCACCTCCCGAGGATCCCCGTGCACTGGACCTTGGCGCCTTGCTGGATGTCGCGCGGGTACGCCTCGACCTCGCCCAGTCCGCCGCACACGATGGCTTGCAGCACGAAGAATCTGTCTGGCAGAAGGTGCGGCAGCGGCTCGAAAACAGCGCGGCCACGCCGGCTGATGCCACGTCTCCACTCCGGCGTCCCTCAGACGACGCCATCCTAGCGGACCTGGGAGAGCTGGAAGCCGGTGAGTTCGATGAGGTCGTTGCCATCCGCCAGCGCATATCTGCCGAAATGCTTACGATGGCGGAGGAGCATCGACAGGCGGTCTGGGATCGCGTCCAGGCACGGATCGCCGCCCGCCAGCCCAGGAAGGGATTCTTCTCCTTCTTCAAGACGGACGCCGGGGGCCGCGTTGGCGCTGAGGCTGCCCTCGATGCGTTTGCGACGGGCCAAACTCTATGGCAAACAACCAGCTATCGCACCGACGAGTTAGCTGCCCTGGCGCAAGAGCGCCGGGCCGCTGCCTTCATGCACGAGGGAGCGGCCGCGCCTGGTCCCCGTTCCCTGTCAGCGGTGGCTGGCGCCATTTGCGGCTTCTGCCGGTTAGCGGTCAACCTTCCCACAAGGTCGGGATTAGGATGGCAGCGGCTGGCCGCCAGCGCCGCGGCGCTGGCTCTCGTGGTCGCAGCGGTGGGCCCTATCCCATCGACCGGCCTCGCGGGGCACCCCTTCGCCCAGTTCATCGAGACCGTTGGTAACCACGTGGGCGTCTCCGACAGCGGCCCACCGCCCATAAACAGGGGCTCACCCGTTGTTCTTGAAGGCGTGCCGGTCACCGCGACCGAGGCTTCCGAACGGCTGGGTGTGACTGTCTCAGAGCCAGCCTACGTGCCGCCTGACTACCATCTAAGGGTATCGCTGTACTATCCGGTGGGCGTCACAGGTGACCGCGGAACGTTCCTGCTCTCATACACATCGGCGGACACGGCCATTCTGATCTTCCAGGAGCCCCGGCCGGCTTCTCGCCTCGGAATCCCGGTTGGAGCAGCCCGGGACGTGACCCTGGTGGACGGTACTCCGACAACTTCCTTCGACGGCGGCTGGATCCCGGGGTCGTCCAGCTTTGCCTGGACTGACGGTGGCGGGCAGACGCTCGTCTTCGATAGAAACGGTGTCCGCACGATCATCCAGTTTATCGGCGCCGGCGCGGTCCCGGACCTGACCGCCATCGCAAACGGCCTGCGATAGCGCTCCTCCCCCCTTCGAATTTCCCTGACAGGCAAAGGCAAACGGCCCCGCGAAATCGCGGGGCCGGCACTTTGCAGACCTGGAGGGTGGCCTGGCGGACCCAGGGCTACTCTATGTCTTCCCGGAGTCGCCTCTCGCGCATCATTTCGTAGAGGAGGTTCTCCACCACCATCAGGAGAAGGAGCACCTGGCGCTGCTGGCGGCGCGGCATGCGCGCCAGCATCTGTAGCAGTTCGGGGTCGATCTTCTCGGCCAGAGCCAGGCGGTCCGGGGATTCGGCCATCGCTCAGTTCTGTGTCCGCGTGTATTGCAGGGGCGGGGTTCGTACAGCGGCTGCCGGCACACGCCGGGCGTTGTCAGCCTGCTCCCAGGCAGGCGCCCTGTCCCCGTTGTCGCCGGCGCTCAACAGGGCTTCCATTCCTTCGAGGAGGAAGAGAAGCCTTCGCTGCCGGTCCCGCGGGAGACGCGTGAGGTAGCGCAGGAGATCCTCATCGATGGTTGCCTGGTATTCCTGGTATATCTGGCGCAGCGCGCGAACGGTTGGGTACCCCGCCGCCTCAAACAGCTCGTCGGAGTTGACTCGCACAGCCTGGGCAACACGCAGAAGCACCGCCGCTGAGGGATTCTTGACCTCGCCGTTCTCCA
>DASSZB010000191.1:0-3781 GCA_035702935.1 Dehalococcoidia bacterium | reverse complement strand
TCCTGAACGGCTTCCTCGACGCCCGAGTCGCCGGTGCGGGGGCGCAGCAGTACCTGTTCCCCCCCGAGGAGGACATCCCGCTCCTCTATGCCACGACCTCGGGAGCCTCCTACGAGCGGGGCGAGTTTCAGCCGGTTCGTGACGTCGAGTGGCCGTACGGTTACAGGGTGTTCAAAGTTCGGCTGTTCGCGGGGGACACGGTGGTCGAACAGCTTTTCTTCACTCCGTACGACCTGGCGCTCTATCCGAGTCCCCCGGAGGCCGCCGACGCTCGCCTGCGGCTCGACTATGGGGACAATTTTGGAGCCGACATCGCGCCAACGACAGAGGACGGTCAGCCCCTGCCCGTGTCTTACAACGCTTTCGACGGCGAGGTGATCGTGCACATCACTCATCCGTGGGTCATTGTCCCGGTCAGCGGCGGGTATTCCATCCGCCGGATCCCGGAGGGCGCCGGCGTAGGGCCAACCACCGACGCCTCGGGTCGCCTTGTGGTCATGGTTGACCCAGCGCGGGATGGGGCCGGTTGTCCGGCAGGCCCGAATCCAGCCGACGCCGAGACCCTGGCCGAGAGCATCCGGTCCGACCCCGGACTTGAGGCGACCGCTCCATTAGCGGTGGACGCCGGCGGGGCGGAAGGATTGATGATGGACGTGGAGATCGCCGCGGGAACGAAGGCGGCCTGCGGCGGCTTCTACGGAGACACGGGGTACAGGAGTGACGGATTTCCAGCGCGGCCGATCGGCCTCGGAACGGGGGACCGGATGCGACTCTACCTGTTCGACGCGCCCGAGGAGTTGGACGTGCGGATCCTTGCGATCATGATCAAGGCGCCGAAGTCGGGCTTCGAGAGGGCGGTGGAAGGCGCGCCGCCGCCCGTCGAGTTCCACGCCCAGTGACGGCGACGGGATCGATGAAAGGGGGCTGGGATCTGTGAATTCACCAGTTGCTCTTACCGTCCCAGCGTGACTGTTGCCTGCACAGATCAATCAGCAGCGGGTTGCAAGGTTCGAGTCCTGCCGGGGGCGCCAGAACCGATTTCGTGCCCTGCAGACCGCTTATCGGCGATCGTTTTCCGCAGTCAGCTGGCCCTCACCATTCCGCATCTAGCGCGCTGCCCATCTGATTCCGTGGCCAGCCACTCCCCCGAGCGGAATCGGATGTGCTTGGGACTAGACGATCCGGTGGCGAGCGGCGAGTAAGACCGCCTCCAGCTTGCTGTGGACACCAAGCTTGGCGATCAGGTGCTCAATGTGGTTGCGCACGGTCGTCTCGCTCACGCCGAGGGCGGCTGCAACTCGTTTGTTTGTCATCCCAATGCCCAAGCACTGCAGGACTTCGGCCTCACGGCGGGTCAGCCGCGCGAGCGCAGCCTCTTCCTCGGCCGGCGATTCGGCCTGGACCAGCGCGTGCAACGCTCGCCGGCGCTCGCCTGTCATGTCGCGAAAGAGGTGTACAGTCAGCGTAGAGCGCTTCTTCCGGCCAGGCAGGACGACGATGCTGATGTTCAGCCACTTGGGTTCGTCGCGGGACGACTCCGTACGTACATCGTAATTCGCCGGCGCGTAACCCCGGCGGGCGCACTCAATGACGAGGCAGTCCGAACTGCAGAAGGGATGCCCCAGGTAGTCGCCCCCAGCGATGACATCGAAGCACTTGCGTCCTATCACGTCGGCGGCTTTGTGGCCCAGCAGGCGCTCTGCAGTGCGGTTCCAGAACACGATGTTCTGGTCGTCGTCCACCGCGTATACGCCGTCGCCGGTCCGCTCGAAGGCGGCTAGAAGTTCCAGCGGTTCAGGGCTACTGTCCACGTCACCAGCCTCGCACCGAGTCCTTGGCGCTGCCAAGTACCGAACGGCCCATTCGGAGGGCAGGGGGAGAAAATGATGCAAACTCCCCATGCGACGCTACCTTAGCGCAAGCTAGAGTAAACGTGGAGATGGGTCCAGCCGCCTTCTGTGAGTGGAAGCGGAACGGATGTGGACGGCGACTGTTTGACATGCCCATGGACACTTACTCCGAAAATCCCGCGTACTGCAAAGGAGTTCACGCATGAACAGAACAAACGTCTTTTTATCCTCAGGATTAGCCGTGCTTGTGGCTATTCTGGCGCTAGGTGCGTCGGCCTGGGCGGCCACTACGGTGCAAGTCGGAGGAAGCGGAAAGACATACGCATCAAGCGCGGTCCAGTGTGCCAGCAATCCCGCCACAGGCGTGTTATCGCCGGTTGTAGAAGCCGGTCTACTGAGCCCGAAGAAGGGCGTGAGCGCCAGCGTTTCGCTCAACGGCACCGCTGTGGCAACTGTCACGACCGCTAATCCGGCCGCTAATGTCTGGCTCGCCGAGGGCGACAACACCGTAGTGGTGGCAATCAGTAGGAGGGCGACCGACAGTTACGCGTTTGCCGTACAACCAGGCACATGTACCTTGCCGGACACCTCCGGCAATACGTTCAGTGCCGACGGCCTGTTGGAATACGCCGCCAGTGGCAAGTCATACGCCACAGTGACGCCCGGCTGTGCGTGGAATGCAGCCACGGGCCAGGCGCAGCCATATGTGCACTTGGTCGACAATGGCACGTACCTGCTCAACGTCTCCGTAAATGGAGTACCGCTAACCCAGCTAAGCCAGACCCATCCACACACACCGGTCTTTCTGAGCGCCGGCACGAACGTTATCTCGGCCGCCAACGGCAGCCTGTCAATCGACTACTACGTTCGCGACGGTGGTAATGGGACGTGCACACTGCCGTAGCCCGCAAGCACCGCCTTCACCCTGACCCTCGTTGACCCAGCCCTACGGTATGTAGGCAGCTGCTCTAGCGTATGCGGCTTCGCTGAGCAGCTGCCTGCTGTCGCAGGCTGTCGCCAACCAGATACGAATCGCCCCGATTTCAACGTGGAGCTCTTCCTGCAACGTCAACAGGGCAAACGTGTGATCCACCTGGGCAGAAGCCTTTCAGGCAACCTGCCGCCTATCCGGCACCGGCTGCAGGAGGCTCTCCCGCGACCGCGTCCGGGCTAAGTCGGTGCTGTTACGCCTTGATGAGTGCGTCTGCGGCCGCCGTCAGTGACGCCGGAAGAAGCACGGCCGGGATATCATGGCCGGCCGAAGTCATTGCCGGGCCGCCCGCGAAGAGGTGCACGGTCCCGGGCAAAGATAGAAGCGTCCG
The DNA here is from genome assembly GCA_035702935.1 of Dehalococcoidia bacterium. Taxonomy (GTDB): domain Bacteria; phylum Chloroflexota; class Dehalococcoidia; order SM23-28-2; family RBG-16-64-32; genus DASSZB01. The sequence goes on along the minus strand of DASSZB010000191.1, from coordinate 609 downwards.
CAGTGAACGGCGCAGCGAAGGTACGCTGACTGGTAGCGTCGCCGAAATGCAGACGGCGTCTGGGCGCGTATCTGACACCGCCCGGGCCAGGTCTGTGATGGGTACGTCAGCGCCGAGATAGATGACGCGGCCCCCGCGCTCAAGGATGAGCAGCGAAATCCCGAGGAGGCCAACGTCATGGCGCTCGTCTTCCGGGCAGGCGAGGAGCACCGTGGGTGAGCGAGATAACAGCCGGTCGCTGAGTTCGGAGATCGCTGCACAGAGCTCGCGTCTGATGACCTCGGTTGCGAAGTGCTCGTTCGCCGAGACGACGACGTCATCTACCCAATTCTGGCCGATGGAACGCAGCGCCGGGAAGACAACCTCGTCGAGCGCCGCCGCCCAACCCTGCTCCGCCTGAGCCGATCTGACCGCGGTGACGATAGCTCCCTCGTCGTAGGCTGTCGCGCCTCGCACGATCTCGTCGACCAGCGGGTGCCTGGCGGCCGCCGCTTCCCGTTCTGGTACCTGGGTGGCGTCACTGCGCGCGACGTTTGCTGCCTCGGCGGCCGGCACGCCGGCGGATACCAGGGCGGCCATCCTCCGGATGATCCGGAGGTCGTTCTCGCT
>DASSZB010000387.1:0-5155 GCA_035702935.1 Dehalococcoidia bacterium | reverse complement strand
GCCGGTGAAGGACCCATGGGACACCGGCCCTGCCAGCCGTTTCTTGCTAACCTCTCACCTGACACCTCTCACCTGACACCTGACACCCATCACCTATAATCAACCCATGAGACTCTCCGACCGCGCCGGCCGCTGGTTCTCCGTCACCAACCTCGCGGCTCGTGTCTACATCGGCTACAAGGCCATCACCCTCGGCGAGAAGCGCCTCGGTTTTACCACCGTCGACGCCGACCTCCGCCGCATGCGCCACCACTCATGGTCAGCCGGCCGCCTCTACGACCTTGCCGTCACCCACCGGGGCCTCCTGATCAAGTTCGGCCAGATTATCGGTTCACGACCGGACATGGTGCCGGATCCCTACGTCGACGTCCTCTCCCGCCTCCAGGATCAGGTGCCGCCGCGCTCGTTTCGCACCATCAAGAGGGCCGTCGAGCGCGAGCTTCAGCGCCCCCTCGCCGACGTCTTCGCGGAGTTCTCCGAGACTCCCATCGCCTCTGCCTCGCTCGCCCAGGTGCACCGCGCGGTCCTCAAGGACGGACGCATCGTCGCCGTCAAGGTCCAGTACCCGGGCATTCAAGACATCGTCGAGAACGACCTCGCCAACATTCGCTTCCTCCTTCGCGTCCTCAGTAAGTTCGAGCGCAACCTGGACTTCACGCCCCTCATCGAGGAAATCTCCCACAACGTCCCCCTGGAGCTCGACTTCATCAACGAGGGCCACAACGCGGAGCTCATCGCCTCCAACTTCGCGGGCCGAGAGAACATCATAGTCCCGAAGATCACCTGGGAGTACACGACCCAGCGCGTCCTCACTATGGAGTACGTGGACGGCATCAAGATAACCGACGTGCCCGCTATGCAGTCCGCCGGCATCGATCCCCAGGAGGTTTCCCAGCTCGTCTCCAACACCTTCTGCGAGATGATCTACCTCCACGGCATGTTCCACGCCGACCCGCACCCCGGCAACCTCTTCGTGCAGCCTCCCGAACAGGCCGGGGACAGCCCGAAGCTCGTGCTCCTGGACTTCGGCCTCTGCCGCAAGATCGACGATAAGTTCCGCATCGGCTACTCCCGCCTCGTCGAAGCCATGCTCACCTGGAACCTGGCGGAGATGGTGCAGGCGTTCCAGGACCTCGGCGTCAAAGTGAAGCGCCCGAACGACCCCAGCACCTACCTCGAGATCGGCCGTTCCTTCATGGAGACCTCCCGCCCCGGCCGCGCCTATGTCGACCCTGACCTCGTCGCCGAGGCCAACCAGCGCGTAGCCCGCGCCGTGCGCGCCAATCCGATCGTCGACATCCCGCGCGAGATGCTGCTGATCATGAGGGTGGTCGGACTGCTTTCCGGTCTGGGCAAGCACCTGGACTCCCGTGTCGACGTCGCCAACACCATCCTCCCCTTCGCCCGCGCCGCCCAGGAGGGCGCGCGCTGACCGCCCGGCCCACGCTTTCCCAATAGGACGGGCCCGGCAGTGACAAAATATGGCCATGGAATGGGCGCGGCTAACACTTTATTCGGATTGACACGCTCTCCCCGGCCTGCCTAGAATCTAGGTCAGAGTCTTAACCGCCCCATCGTTTTGCGTACTTTAGAGAGGTTCCGCCTGCGATGACCCGCTTCCGCGACGATCCCGAGAATCTCGCGACCCGGTGGATCACCCTGGGTCAGGCTTGCAAGCTCCTCGGAGTAAACGAATCAACCCTCCGCCGTTGGGCGGACGCCGGACACGTGCGGTCCTTCCGGACGCCCGGCGGGCACCGTCGCTTCTCCGAGGAAGACCTCCGTAACCTGGTCGCCGGGCAGGTTGTCGCCACCCGCGAGCCTTACACATCGATCAGCAACCTGGCGCTCACCCGCATCCGCCGCCGCTTGCAGCGCGGTCGCAGCCACGCAGCGCCCTGGTACAGCTCGCTCGCCGAAGATGACAGGGACCGCCTGCGCCCGCTCGGCCGCCGCCTGGTCGCGCTTGTCTCGGAGTACCTTACCAAGGGCGCCAAGCGCACCCGCCTCGCCGAGGAGGCCCGCGAGATCGGCCACGAGTACGGGCGGGAGCTGGCTCGCGACGGCATGAACATGCGCGACTTCGTGGAGGCCTTCACGTTCTTCCGCAAGAGCCTGGATGAGACCGCGATGGAGGTCGCCCAGAAGGGCGACCTTTCGTCGGAGGAAGCCGTTGAAGTCTGGGAGCTGCTCTCGAACCTTGCGGACCAGGTCCTCCTGGCGATCGCCGAGGCCTTCGATGAGGCATCGACGCCCGTGAGGGCCTAGTTCGGATATTCGTGCGCTACTACCCCGTATTTCTTGACCTGAACGGAAGGACAGTCGTCGTCATCGGCGGCGGCAACATCGCCCACCAGAAGATGGAGAACCTGATCAAGGTCGGCGCCGACGTCACCGTCATCAGCCCTGAACTGAACGAATCGATGGCTGCCCTCAAGGCGGAAGGGCGCTTTCGGCACATCGAGCGCGAATACCAGCCCGGCGACCTGGAAGGCTTCACGCTGGCCTTCGTCGCCACCGATGACCGCGCCGTGAACTCTACGGTCGCCGACGAGGGCAAGGCGCGCGGCGTGTGGGTCAACGCGGTCGACGACCCGCCGTACTGCGATTTCATCATGCCCGGCATCGTCCAGCGCGGCGACCTCGTTATTGCCATCTCCACCAGCGGGCGCAGCCCGGCCATGGCGCGCAAGATGCGGGAGGAGCTCACCGACTTCCTTAGCGAGGAGTGGGTCGCCATGCTGGAACTGGCTGCCGAGGTCCGTGCCGAGCTCCGCACGCGCGACATCCTGGTCGACTCCGACACCTGGAACGCCGCGCTCGACGACGAGCTCCGTCACCTTCTGAAGGAAAACCGCTACGACGAGGCAAAGCAGCGCCTGCTACGTAACCTGCGCCAACCTGTGAGCGGGCCATGAAGTCGCACCTGGTAACTTGCGTCGGCATTAACCACCTCACGTCGCCTGTCGGGGAGCGCGAGACCCTGGCCTTTTCCCGGGACGAGCTTCTCCCGGCCCTCCAGCGCCTGAACTCCGGCAACCGGGGCGCCGCCATCGTCTCCACCTGCAACCGCACCGAGCTTTACACCACCGCCGCGCGTCACGAGACAGACACCCTGATCGCTGCCCTTAATGCCGAAAAGGGCGCCTCCGTTGACCCTGCGCACTTCTACGCCTACCAGCACCGGGATGCGGTCCAGCACCTCTTTCGCGTCGCGGCGGGCATCGAATCGATGGTCGTCGGCGAATCCCAGGTCCTCGGCCAGGTGCGCGACGCCATGTCCGTGGCCACCGATGCAGGCGCCCTCAACGGCGTCCTCTCCCGCGTCTTCCACAGCGCCATCGCCGTCGGCAAGCGCGCCCGCACCGAGACCAATATCGGGCGCCATGCGGTTTCGATCAGCTCGGCCGCAGTGGCGTTGGCGCGCAAGCACGTCGGCGGCCTCGAGGGCAAAACTGTGCTTGTCATCAGCGCCGGCAGCGCAGGCAAGCTGGCGGCCCGCAGCATCGCTGAGAACTCCGGCGCCCGCATCCTCGTGGCGAACCGCACGGCTGAGCGCGCCGTCGCCGTCGCCGCTGAGATCGGCGAAGGAGCGGAGGCGATCGCCTTCTCGAACCTGGCGCGCGCCCTTCCCGATTCCGACGTCGTGATTAGCGGCACGGGCGCGGATGGCTACGTTCTGGGCCCGGACCTGATCGCTGCGGCGGCGGCGCACCGGAACGGCAATGGGCTCCTTCTTATCGACGTCGCCGTCCCCCGAGATATCGACCCCGCTGTCCGAGAAATCGCGGGTGTGACCCTTTTCGACATCGACGACCTGGAAACGATGGCTGAGGCGGGGATGAACGGCCGGCTCGCGGAAGTCGGCCGTGTGGAGTCGATCGTCGACGAAGAGGTGGCGGCGTTCGTGGACTGGTGGGAGACTCTCGACGTTCTCCCGGTTATCTCGGCGCTCCGTGAGCGCGCTGAGACGATCCGTCGCGACGAACTTGCCCGCACCCTCAAGCGTCTCCCTGATCTTGACGACGAGTCCCGCCAGCGCATCGAATCCATGACCGCCGCGATCGTGAAGAAGATGCTTGACCGCCCCATCTCCCGCCTCAAGGACGGCGCGGATAAAGCCCTCTACATGGAAGCGCTCCAGGACCTCTTCGATGTGCCGGGAAAGGGGCGCGGCCCCTCTGGGAGCGGGGGCTCCCACCACTAGGACCGCCTGACCCGGTGTCTCCGCGTACATTCATTGTCGGCACCCGCGGCAGCGCGCTTGCCCTGACCCAGACCGGCTTCGTGGTGGACGCCCTCCGCAAGGCCCATCCAGCCGCTCACTTCGAGACGCGCACCATCCACACCGAGGGCGACCGCAGCGCCGCGTCTCTGAGTGAAATCGGCGGCCGCGGAGTCTTCGTCATCGAGATTGAGCGCGCTTTGCTTGCACGTGAAATCGATATCGCGGTCCACAGCCTGAAAGACCTCCCTGCGGACGAGACCGAGGGCCTGGCCATCGCCGCCGTCTACGAGCGGGAAGACCCCCGGGACGTCCTTGTCTCACGTGACGGACTGGCGCTGGACCGGCTGCCCGCCGGCGCCGTCATAGGCACCGGCAGCCCGCGTCGCGCCGCCCAGGTCATGGCCGCCCGCCCGGACCTGGCCATCGCCGACATCCGTGGCAACGTGGATACCCGGCTCCGCAAAGTAGCCGACGGCGAATACGACGCCACCGTCTTGGCCGCCGCCGGCCTCCGACGCCTCGGCTGGCTCGACCGCGCCAATCAGATCTTCGAAACTGACCAGATGCTCCCGGCCGTCGGCCAGGGCGCCCTCGCCGTCCAGACCCGCGCCGATGACGCCGAGGCCGTCGCCGCCGTATCCGTGCTGGACCACACGCCCACTCGCGCCGCCGTCACCGCCGAGCGCGCCTTCGAGCGCCGCCTGGGCGGTGGCTGCCACGCCGCCATCGCCGCCTACGCTGTCATCCTGATCGCCCCCTCGCCTGTCATCCTGAGCGGCACACCCATCGGCGCGCAGGATACGGCTTCTTCGCGAAGGGATCCGGTGGTGGGGGGAACGGGCAGCCCATCCGATCGCGGGGCCGCCGCCCCCGCCCGTCTCCACGTCCGCGGTCTCGTCGGCGACGTGACGGGCACTCTCCTCCACG
>DASSZB010000338.1:0-7783 GCA_035702935.1 Dehalococcoidia bacterium | reverse complement strand
GCAGGACCGCCAGCCACGCCGTGTTCGGACCCGCAAGTATCGAACGCCACCATGGGGGCTCCCAGGTGCCCAGTGACAGCATTGAGAACAGCAGCGCTACTCCGGCAAGCGTGATGCGCACAAACCAGATGTCCCCGAACCGGGTGCCGGACAGCACGTCCGCGAACGCTGACAGCGCCGTCGCGCTACCGCTCGCCGCCCAGGCCTGCAACCAGAGCAGCAAGACGCTCGTGAGCACCACCAGGACCGAGGCCCCCAGGGCAGAGACCCGCGCGAGAGCAGCCGAACTGAGCTCTGCCTCGTCGTCCTCGTCCCCGGACTCTGGCAGTGCGTTGAATCCCGCCGGGAGCAAGAGGAAAGGCGCCGCCGCCGCTCCGATGAGCAACGCCATCGCGGCGAAGCTTAGCCATCTCGCTACCACTTCGAGCCATTTTGGCGGGCCCGAAGACAGGCTGATATCCGGCCCGCTTCCATCGACAGGCGGCGCCACGTCAGGCGCGCCTACGAAGTACGGGAAGCTCCCCTTTGTCCGGTGCCCGTCCACGATGGACAGCACGTCCCAGACGACGGTGTAGGTGCCGTCTGGCACGTTGATCTGCATGGTGATCCCCGGGTTTGACGTGTCACCGTGATCGTGCAGGTCATTGTTGTCCACGCGCTCTCCGCTGGAGTTCAGAACCTGCGCGTGGCTGAACTTGACGTCGATCTCCTCGCTGAACCACATCAGGATCTCCGGGGGTCCCGTCTGGACCACTGCCCCGCTTGCCGGCTGAGAGCGCTCCAGCCAGGCGTGTGCGTCAGCTCGAGGGGTCTGGCCGCGCAACAACAGGCCAGCCAGCAGCACGAGCACTGTGATGCTCGATATACGAAACGCTCTGCCCACGTTCGAAGTCCTTCTAGCCCTTGCGCCTCATCGCCGCGAACCCGCCGGCCCCCAGTCCGGCCAGCCCCACCACGAGGCCGGCAATCCCCAGCATCCGCGCGGTGCTGTCGGAGGAGTCGCTGCCTTCCAGGCCGTCCACCTTGGTCTGCAACTCCTCCACCGTCTGCCCCAGCGAGGCATTGTCTCCCGGTGCCTCCGGGAACGCGATCTCGTCAAGCGATTCCACGGAGTCAAACCGGCCGGGGCCGGACTCGAAAGACTCGTCCACCTGCAGAGCCTCGATGTTACCGAAGATGCGGAACGTGTAGTCGCCCGCGAGCGTTGGCAGGAACTTGGCGACGTAAGACCCGGGCTCGCCCTCGATTGCCTCGAAGGCCAGTTCCTTCGTCTCGGCGCCGCCGCCCACGATGAGCTCAACTTTGAGCGTCTCGTCGAGCCCTTCCACGGGTTCACCCTCCCTGGACACCTCCAGGAACACGCCGTTCAACTGGTTGACCAACGCCGGCTCTTCGAAGAACCCCACCTCCACGTCGTACTCGCCGATAGTCCTCTGCTCATGAGCGGAAGCCCCACCCGATGCTGCCAGCGCCGTTACCACGACGGCCAGCGTCACTGCAATTAGAAGGTGGAATGTGCGGGACGTCATCCGAAGAAACCCTCCTGTGCTTACCAGTATGATTACGCCGCGCTGGAGAGGATAGTTCCCCGGAGGAAGCCGGCGCGATGAGCCCGGCGAAGCAAAGCGCCCCGACTTTCGTCGGGGCGCTTCTTCGTCCCTTCCGCGGAGCTCCCGAGTTGCCTCGGGAGCGGGGAGCTGGCCCGCCCTGCCGCGTTGGTTAGTTATCCAGGAACTGCTTCAGCATCGGCTTCATCCGCTCGCGGCGGTCGCCGAAGCCGGCGACGCCCAGCCTGTGCATGTACTCGTTCACGCGCTTCTTCTGCACCTGCATGGACATCTGGATGCCCTTATCGATGTTCTTGACGCCGCCGCCCATGAGGATGGCCAACGCTTCGAACAGCGCGAAGCTCGCCGGGTCCCCCTCAAACGGGTCCGGCGCCAGGCCCGCCTCCACCTTGTCCAGGTAGTGGTGGATCTCCTCGCGCCGCCAGGGCTCGTTCTCCGCCACGTACTTCAGGTGCATTACGCCGAAGCCCAGGTGGCGGCTTTCGTCCTGCCCGCAGAGGCGGAAGATGCGCTTCTCCGCATCGTTCTGGCCGATGTACTCACCCATGCGGAACATCGACTGCACGAACCCCTCGGCGGCCACGTGCATGATCGCCGACATTTCCGTGAAGTCCTTGGCCTCGATGATCACGCGCAGCCCGTCCTGCGGCAGGCCCTGCAACAGGCCGCCGCCGTTGGCGAACGCCCGCTTGCGGAAGACGTCCAGGTGGCGCGCCTCGTCCATAATCTGGCTGAGAAGGAACAGCTTCACCTCGTGGTGCTCGCTGTTGATCTGGGGTAGCCACTGCCCCGGCGTGTCGCCCGCGATGAACTCCACCTCGGTCAGGAACGTGCACAGCTGGCACATCGCCTTCTCAATGTCATCCGGGAGCGGCTGAATCTCATCCCAGGGGATGTCGGTTGCCGAGGACCACTGGCGCTGCACAGCCTCTTCGTAGAGGAGGCGCGTGTTCTCCGAGTAGACATCAGCGCGGCCGGCGTACGTGCCGGGAACGCGCACCGCGTCCAGTCGAGGCACCGATCCGCGAATCCGCATCGAGCGGTTGTCGCTCTGCTCGGGCACCTCACCGACGACGCCGATCTCTATCTCATCCAGGGTGAGGCCGCGCTTTCCGGGCTTGGCCCGCATGCCCCAGGGGTGGCCGTTCTCTTCGACGTTCAGCCAGCTGAGGTCAACGGGTGGAACGTCTGTCACGGGTGCTTTCAAGAACTCGGTATCGATTGCCATCTGGGCGCCCTCCTGGTGCCGCGTACCGCGGGGCTAAGCTTGTGCGAACTAAGGCGTTAAGTTAGCAGAGACTAAGTTGTTGCCCTTGCCATCTTTCTAGCACCAAACGACTCACCTGTCAATGGTTTTTGCGGGGTAGTGCCCCACAATTGACAGGCTTTCCCCTACAACTCTAACCGCCCACTCCACTCTGCATACTGTGACCTGCGTCACACTCCTCCGCTTCCCCCCGGAGTTAAACTCGGCGGCGTGGACGGCCTGACGATCCGACGGGCGACAGACCGGGATACGCAGCGCATCGCCGAAATTCTCGCCGGTGAGCCAGGACGGGAAGCGACGGCCATCTGCGGAGGCGTGGGCCCTGCACGCCGCTTTGGCATGGGATTTGTCCGCCTGCACGATAGCCCCCAGGGTTGGCCTCGCACCACCGTCGCAGAAACTGGCGGCCGCGTGGTGGGGATCATCCAGGCGGGCCACCAGACGGAGGAGTTTCGCTTGACGCCCGCCGTCGCCTTCCTCGCCCTGCGTGCGTTCGGTCCTGTGCGTTTGGTGGGTGTAGCGCGCCGTTTACAGGCGCGGGCACGCGTCCAAACTCATGCCCCGGCAGGCACTTATCACGTCAGCGAACTCGACGTTGATCCGGGACTCCGAAACCAGGGTATCGGGGGTGCCCTGCTGGATTGGGCGGAAGGTGAAGCGCGGGTGGGCGGCCACAAGGTCATGTCCCTCTCTACAACCACGGACAATCCCGCCCGCCGCTTGTATGAACGCCACGGGTTCCGAGTCACAGAGACGCTCACTGATCCGGAATACGAACGGATCACCGGGATCTCGGGGCGTTACCTCATGATAAAGGACCTTGACTGAGCCTCGGCTCGGCTACGCTAGAATTAAGCCATGTTCGAGCGGCGCAAGCCCGGCCGGGGCGACATCACCGGCGAGACTCATGGCGACTTCACAGACTGGGATAACCCCGAGGACGAGTGGGACGACGAAGACGCCCCGGAAGACTACTACGACGACGAGGACGACGACTCCTACATTCCCGACGAAACCGACCCCGACTACGACCTATCTGAAGCCCATGGATACTCGGACTGGGAGCCCCGCCGCGCGGGTGGGCAGTTTCCCGGCTGGGTGATTGCTGCCGTCTCTATCCTGCTGATCATCGCCATCCTGATTCCTATCTTCCTCCGCATCGACTGACAACGGACGCAACCTTGACTGCCGCCCACCGCGCTGTATCCTTGCCCTAGGCGGGCCAGGCGAGAAACGGGGGACACGATGTCCGACAACAGCACCTGGGACGCCATCGTCATCGGCTCGGGCCTCGGTGGATTAACCGCAGCCGCCTACCTGGCCACCAACGGCCGCCGCACCCTCGTCCTGGAACAACATTATGTCGCCGGCGGCAATTCGCACGTTTTCCGGCGGAGAGCTCTCAAGGGCAAGCTCGAGCTCGAGTTCGACGTCGGCGTCCACTACATTGGCGATTGCCGGCCCGGCGGGCTGATTCCCTCCGTCCTCCGCGGCGTGGGAATCGATGACATCGAGTACGTCGAGATGGACCCCGATGGCTTCGACACCCTGATGTTTCCCGGGCTTACCGTACGCGTGCCCAAGGGCTGGGACCGCTACCGCGAACGCCTGATCGATGCTCTCCCGGACGACGAGACCGGCATCCACCGCTGCGTCGCAGTCCTCGAGGCGCTCGCGGACGAGATGCCGCGCATACCCCTCCCCGTAAAGGCAGAGGACCTCCCGCGCCTGATGCAGGAGTTCCCGAACTTCTTCCGCTGGGGAATGCGCCCCCTGTCCGCGCTGTTCGACGACTGCGGCCTCGGCCAGAAGGCGCGGGCCGTGCTGGCCGGCGAGTCCGGGACTTATGCCCTGCCGCCGTCGCGCACGCCTACCCTTCTGCACGCTATGCTCATGGACCACTACCTCCGCGACGGCGCATATTATCCGAAAGGTGGCGGTCAGGTCTTCGCCGCCCGCCTCGTAGACGTCCTTCGCGGCAGTGGGGGCGAGTTGCGGACCCAGGTCCGGGTGGAGCGGATCCTCGTCGACGATGGCCGCGTGACTGGCGTCCGCCTGGCCACCGGTGAGGAGATCCTCGCGCCCGTCGTAATCTCCAATGCCGACCTCAAGCGCACCTACCTGGAGATGCTGGGAGAAGAGAACGTCTCACCCCAGACAGCGGCACGCGTGAAGCAGCTGAAGATGGCCCTGCCCCTGTTCTGCGTCTATCTCGGCCTCGACATCGATCTCCGGGGGCGCATACCCAACACCAACTACCTGTACTTCCCCAGCTATGACATCGAAGGCATGTACCAGGACTGCCTGGAGGGCCGTCTTCCGTCCAACCTGATGCTGTACCTCACCTCCGGCTCCGTCAAAGATCCCGAGACCGACCGGATAGCGCCGAAGGGCTATACCAGCCTGGAAATCATGACCCTGGTCCCTGCGGATTACCCCCTCTGGGACATCGACGAAGGGCCCACAGCCGGCGAGAAATACCACAGGAAGCCGGGCTACCGTTCCGCCAAAGAACACCTGACGGATGCCATGATAGACGGCGCCGAGCAGATAATCCCCGGTCTCAAGGACCACATCATCTGGAAGGAAGCCGCCACCCCCATCACCCAGGAGCACTTCACCCTCTCCACGGGCGGTACGTCCTACGGCATCGAGCTTTCGCCGGAACAGTTCGGGCCCGGACGGCCGGGCACGTCCACGGAGATCGACGGCCTCTACGTCGTTGGCGCCAGCACGATGTACGCGCACGGGATCGCCGGCGTGATGCGCGGCGGTATCGCCTGTGCGGGCGCAGTCCTGGGAAAGGACTTGATGCGAGAGGTGATGAGCGGCCGCGTGTTCGGGAAGCCCGTGCTGGCCGGAGCCGGGCGTGACCCGTGGCGAGCGTCCCGCTAGGCGGCGGGAGCTTCTAGCTCGACTTCAATGTAAGGGTTGCCGTACCGGTCGCGGGCCAGGTCTGCCGCAGTCACCTTGCCTCGCAGCAGACGCGACTCATCCCAGTACGAGATTGTCTGGCCGACCAGAGTGGGGGCCAGCGTCTTCAATCCCTTCTCGTCGAGTGCGAAATTTAGCGCTTTCGTAGCCATTTCCAGCGCCGATGATACGTCAGCTCAGCCTTAGCGGCCACAGAATTTGATGTCGGGCCGCCGGGATCGGCGTATAATGCGGTGGAGACACGCCCCCGGGTAGCTGTGTGGCCGCGGCTACCTTCACCTCGCAACCACAATACGGCACCAGGGTGTCTTTCCTAGCAACCCGACCGGCGGCCCGCCGCAATTCAGGCTGCTGATTTTCCGTCAGGAGGACGCCAATATGAGAATTCTTCAGATCGCCCCGCTTTGGGAGACGGTTCCGCCGCCCGCCTACGGTGGAACCGAGGCCGTCGTGCACTTGCTCGTCGAGGAGCTCGTCAACCAGGGCCACGACGTCACGCTCTGCGCTTCCGGTGATTCGCGCACCTCCGCGGTGCTTCAAGCGTCCTACCCTCGAAGCCTGCGGACGGCAGATGACATTGTCGCTAAGGACCTCCTGTCGTGGCATCACGCAGCGCTTTCCATGGCCGACGCCCGCGCCTACGATATCGTCCACAACCACGCTGGCGAACAGATCATGGCCACGCATCACCTCGTTCCCGACGTGCCCATGCTGACGACCATGCACTGCCTCATCACTGCCGACACCAGGGTGGTCTGGGACCAGTACGCCGGGCATTTCAACACCATCAGTTGGGCGCAACGGCGCACAATGCCACGCAGCGGTGGTACCTTCGCGGGGGTCGTCCATAATGCCGTTGACGTCCAATCTTTTCCGTTTCGGGCAGACAACGACGGCTACCTCCTTTTCCTCTCGCGAATCTCCCCCGAAAAGGGGCCGCACCTCGCCGTGGAAGTCGCGCTCCGGACCGGCTACCCCCTGGTTATCGCCGGCAAAGTCGATCCCGTCGACGCCGCGTTTTTCCGAGACACGGTTGAACCGCTCATCGATGGCTCGCGCATACGCTTCGTGGGTGAAGCTGACGCTCAAACGAAGCGCGCGCTGTACCGGGATGCCCTTGCCCTCCTTATGCCCATCACGTGGGACGAACCCTTCGGCCTGGTGCTGGCGGAGGCCCAGGCTTGCGGCACACCGGTCATTACCTTCAACCGCGGCGCAGCACCCGAAATCGTCAGTGACCAACGAACTGGGTTCGTCGTCGCCGACGTAGATGGCATGGCTGCGGCGGTCTCGCGGGTCAAAGAAATTGACCCAGCCTTCTGCCGCGACCATATCGCCACGCATTTTGACGGGCCCATTATGGCCCGGAACTACGTGCGCCTGTACCGGTCAATCATCGAGGGGCGCCACCCAGCCATCACTGTTCCGGCATCGCAGCTCCCGGATCAGCGCCGATCCGCCCAGGTGGCCTAGTCGCTTCATGACCGAAGCCGCCCATCCGGCCGCCGGAACAGCACGCTCCCATCAACCAAAGTCACCGCGCCCGCTTCTTCCGGAAGCGGAACCCATGGCCATCCAGGACATCCGCGAGGCCATGGTCATCCGCGAAAGGAACATCTTCCTGCTGACGGACCCGTCCGGACAGATTCCGCGTGGAAATCCTAACGGTTATGGCCTCTACTACGCGGACACCCGCTATCTATCCGGTTACGACTTGTCCCTCGGTGGTGGTCGCCTGATGGTCCTGCTTGCCACCGCAGAGCTGGGATACAGCTCCGAGCACGTCATGACCAACTTCCGCACGACGGACCGGGGCAATCAGCAGATCCCACACGGCACGATCGAGGTCCACCGCACGCGGGTGCTTGAGGACGTCCTGGAGGAAACGATCAAGGTCACCAACTACAACGGCTTCGAGGTTGAGATAGATCTCTCCATGCGTTTCAGCGCCGATTTCGCCGACGTCTTCGTGGTTCGCGGATATGAGCCCGAAAATCTCGGCGGGCTCCACGCG
>DASSZB010000257.1:0-5046 GCA_035702935.1 Dehalococcoidia bacterium | reverse complement strand
CGCCTATAACACAACCGTAATCCGCTTGCCCCAGTATTGACCTCAGTGCACGGACGCGATTCGCTGGACGCTCAACGGATGGGGAAACCTGGCTGCCGCGGGCTGCGTTCCGCACCCTCCCTTTGGTCGAGGGGCGAGGATGGCCACCCCCGGATCCTCGCCCCTCAAACCGCTCCGGGTTACGCCTTCCGTGGCCGGCGAATGTAACAGGATCCGCATGGCCACGTCTGTTTACCGTACCCCTCAGGCCGGAGTGCGACCGCTGCCAGCCGTGCCCCTACGAAGGAGTTGCGAGAACTTGAAGAAACCAGGGATCTTAATTTTAGGCGCCGTACCCGGACTGGCCGTTGGCTATCTCATCCTCACCGGGCTGCTGCTCGGGCGGGTCCGCCCGATTCCGATAACTCTCCTTCCGCGAGAGAATTCAGCTTAGGCTACGTGCCCGGCGCCATCCTCGTCTCGGGCGGGGATTCGATGGTGGTAGGTGCCCCGGACGGCGGCCCGAAACGCCGTGAGAACGTGAGGTAACCGGCTGCGGCAATGGCGCTTAGTGCGGAGGCCAGCAGGGTAGCTCGCACCCCGACAACGTCGGCTACGATCCCCACCAGGAGCAGCGGCAGCAACGAAAGGACTTCGCCCAGTGCCATCTGCACCGCAAAGACCCTCCCCTGCGCCTCCGGCCTCGCGCGCTCGTTCATGACCACCCGCGCCGCCACGCTGACGAGGCTGAACGCCAGGCCCAGCGGCAGCGCAAGCAGCATCGAGACCGTTATCACCGACGACACGCCCACCTCGTCCTCCACGAAGCTGATCCCCAGGTCCAGGTTCGACTGGATGAAGTCCCTCACGTAGATCACCAGTCCCATGCCAACGAGCCCCAGCAAGAACAGCGCAAATCCAAACGCCACCACCCGCCATGCGCCCAGCCACCGGCTCAAGGGGGGCGCCAACGCCAGCCCCAGCGCCGCGCCGATTGCCGCCGGGGCGGCGACGTACACAGTATCCTCCGTCGATATCTTGAGCACGTCCTCCGTATACTTCGGCAGCAGGATCACCAGCACCTTGAGGAGCGAAAGTGATGTCACCAGGTAGACGATGGCGAGGTAGGCGTGCCGGTCGCTGCGCAGGATTCGAAATCCTTCGCTCATCGCCTCCGCAAAGCCCAGACTCCTTGCCTTCGCTTCTTCACCTCGCGTAAAACCGCTGGCCATCCAGCCGATGATGTAAGTCGCCCATAGCAACAGGACCGTCGAAGCCACGAAGACAGACCGGGCATCGATCAGCTTCAACAGCAATGGCGCCAGGACCACCATCCCGGCGATCTGTCCCATGATCAGCGTTAGCACCATCAGCGCGTTGGCCGCCGGCAACTGGTCCCTCCGCACCAGGACCGGGACGACGGCCGCCTCCGCGGGCGCGAAGAACTGCCCTACCGTCGAGAAAGCAGCCGCCAGCAGGAAGATGTCCAGCGTGCTCTCCGAATAGAAGACCAGGCTCCCGACGATCACCGCGCGCAGCAGATAACCGGCGGTCAGTGTGAAGCGCCGCGGCAGCATATCGGCGACGGCGCCGGCGGGGATACCTAGGAGGATTGATGGCAGCGCGAACGCCATCACCAGGACGGTGCTCTGCACGCTGGAGCCGGTCTCGTTGACGACCAGGATGAAGAGGGCGTAGAGCATTGCGTTCTGCGCCGTCTGGCCGATAACTCGAGCCTCCAGTAGCCGCCGGAATCGAGGGTTCTTCAGGAGCCTGACGTCGTCGCTGAACTCGAGGTCCAACAGCTTACGGCTCCACTAACTCGATGGCCCGCCCGAGGTTGGAGTCCCGGCGCTGCCTTTCGTAGAGCGCCACCAGCACCGGCGGCGCCAGCACGGTCGTGGCGATGCTCATGAACACGACGACGCCGAACATGTCGCTGGAAACGGCGCCGATGCCGCTGCCGATGCCCGCCGCCACCAGGCCCACCTCGCCGCGCGGCACCATGCCCACACCGACGATGGCCGCCGACGGGGCCGGCAAGCGCGCGCCCAGGCCCCCGCCGATCAGCTTGCCGGCGATAGCCAGCGCCGTTATGCCCAGCGCCAGCGCCAGGATGTCAAGGTCTGTGAATGCGTCCAGGTCCACTTTGGTACCGATGATCACGAAGAAGAACGGCACCAGGAACTCGTAAACCGGGCGGGACTGCCGCTCCAGTTCCAGCTGCTCGTCTGCTTCGGCCAGTATCATGCCGGCCAGGAACGCCCCGATAATCGCCGCCAGACCAATGATCCCGGCCAGCGCCGAGAGCCCGAGCATCAGCATCATCGAGACGATGAACGGGGCGTTTTGCACGTGCAGGCGCTCCAGGTGGACGCTGTAGCGCCGCGTGACGCGTGTGCCCACCAGGGCGGCGAAGATAACGAACGCCACGGCGCCCAGGGCGGTCAGGCCAAGCTCAGCGACATCGATATCGTCCGCGCCCCACGAACTCACGACCGCCAGCAACAGCAGGCCCAAGATGTCGTCGACGACGGCTGCTCCCAGGATGATGCGCGCTTCCTGCGTGCGGATGACCCCGATGTCACTCATGACGCGGGCCGTGATTCCGACGCTGGTGGCCACCATCGCCGTCGCCACGAATGCCGCCTCCACGTCATCCCGACCGGTCGCGTAGATGAGGGTGAAACCCATCGCGAACGGAAAAATGATGCCCAGCACGCCGACGGCCACGGCGCGTCCACGGACCGCCATTAGTTCTCCCAGGCGAGTCTCCAGTCCTACGAAGAACAACAGTAGGATCACGCCTAGCTCAGCGATCACGTCGAAGACGATGTTCAGCGCCTCCCGCGCTGACTCTTCGTCATTGTGGAAGAGCGAAATGAGATCGGCGTCCGGCTTGCCCACCAGCGCCAGGGCATGCGGGCCGATCGCCACTCCAACCAGCACCTCAGCGACGATGGCGGGTTGATGAATGCGGGTGAACACCTCCCCGGCCACCTTCGCCAGCGCGAAGATGATAAAGAGGTCGAAGAGGATCTCTGTGATCTCTTCCATGCTTGTGCCTAATCCTACCCGATGACGGTTTCCGCGTCGCTTGGGCCTGTATTATGGGTTCGAATGCGCATTGGCTTGATCTCTGACACCCACATCCCCGTGGCCTCGAAGGAACTCTGGCCGCAGATATACGTGGCCTTCGCCGGCGTGGATCTCATCATGCACGCCGGCGACCTGATGGTCCCCAACGTGATCGATTGGCTGGAGGAGATCGCCCCTGTCATGGCCGTGAGCGGCAACGGCGACTACACCGGATGGGAACGCTCCGTCGCGCCGCAGGACCCGCGTCTCTCGGAGACCAAGGTGCTGCTTGCAGACGGTCTCCGCATCGGGCTGGTGCACGATTTCCAGCTCCCGGAGGCGCCGCCGCTGCGCACGATAGATGGCCTGATGTCACACTTTTTCGACGGTCCGGTGAACGTCATAGTCCGCGGGAGCACTCACACCGCGGAGATCACAAGCGTTAAGGGTACCCTCATCGTCAACCCGGGCAGCCCCACGTTTCCCAATCACCAGAGTGCCCGCCTGGGCACGGTTGGCTTCCTGGACATCGAAAACGGGCGCGTGAGGCCCTTGATAGTTCAACTCCAGTAGACGCCCGCCCGGCGGTTAGCGCTGTTCTCGGCTGGACAAAGACAAGCCTCGCTGGCTATCATGAGTAGGCCGGTGCTCCCGGCAAGCACCCCCAAGGAGGAGAGTTGGCTACTCGATCTGCCGCTAAGGCCCACCGTCAGTCAGTAAAGCGCCGCATACGCAACCGCGCCATCAAGAGCGCGACGAAGACCGCTGTCAAAAACGCCGGCGCCGCCATCGCCGGCGGCGACTTCGATTCCGCCCGCCTGGCTGCGCGGAACGCTATCGTAGCCCTGGACCGGGCCGCCGCCAAGGGTGTCATTCACCCTAACAACGCGGCGCGCCGCAAGTCACGCTTGCTCCTCAAGTACAACGCCGCCATCGCCGCCCTGCAGGTGCCGGGCGAAGAGAAGCCGGCGCCCAAGCGCGCCAGCACCAGGGGCGCGGCAAAGCCTGCCGCCCGCAAGACCGCCGCCCGCAAGACCAAGAAGTAAGCTGGCCCTCAGCCGGCGGCTCCCGGCCGATTTCTTGCCTGATTGCTTTGGTGGGTATGGACGGCTTTGACTTGTTGGTGCTATCCTACTTGCGGATTTGCTCTAACTTAGCGCTTGCTAAGACAATAGAAGGAGGTTCTGTATGACCCAGGAGTTGCCCAACTCCATCAAGGACGTGATGAACGGCATGCCGGGCGCATTCCAGCCCGAGAAGGCCGCCGGCGTCAACGCGACCATCCAGTTCAACTTCACGGGTGCTGAGCCGGGTAACTACACCGCCCGCGTGGCCGACGGCAAGTGCGAGGTCACTGAGGGTACTGCGGACAGCCCCACCGTCACCATCAACTCCCCGTCCGACGTATGGCTGAAGGTCATGCGGCGGGAGTTGGACGGCGCCACCGCCTTCATGAGCGGCCAGTTCACCTTCACCGGTGACATGGGTGTTCTCATGCAGATGGGTGGCTGGTTCGGCCAGGGCTAAGCTCCCCAAAACGGTATCCCAATAGGAAACGGCCGGAGGTGTCACACCTCCGGCCGTTTCTTATTGCCCGGGGGGCGGGCCGCCGCCGTGGTCCGCCGGTATCTCCGTCGGCAGCGGTCCCGGCGTTGGCTCGGGATCAGGCGTGGGCGTTTCTATCGGAGGCTCCGGCGTGGGCGTTTCGATCACCGGCTCCGGCGTCGGTGTGTCCTCCGGAATGTAATCGTCGCCCGTATCTGTTCCGGGATCGTAGTAGTCGTTGTAGCCCGGGTCGTAGTACGTCGGCGTCGGAATGTCCGGAAGGACCACATCCGATCCCAGGACCACGACCACGTCGGCGGTTGCGTCGTCGAACTGCTGCAGCTCGGTCGCCGTCAGTTCGGACGGTGTTTTGACCCGCGTCTCCGCGAGCGACAGCCAGTCGGCAACCTGGCTGCTGGTGATGTCCCTTTCGTTGAAATTGAC
>DASSZB010000223.1:0-3465 GCA_035702935.1 Dehalococcoidia bacterium | reverse complement strand
GCTCGGGCCATAAGATCGACGCAGAGTCTAACTGCTTGGAGTTAGAGTTTGTGAAACACGTGTAAAGTCTCTCTACGGTCAGGCGCTCGTCTGACGTGGCGCCTCCTGGAAATGTTCTCAGAACGCCGTTTCATCAGCGTGTTCTTCGCCTTCTGGCTGGTTCTCTATGCCAGCCTGGCAACAGCCCAGAAGAACGACTTCTTCGATGCGCTCATCGGCTTTCACTCGGCGCTGTTCGGGCGCTACGGGGACGAGGGGCCTCTTGCTGCCTCCGCCCTGGATCGTATGGCGGCCAGTCTCGACGCCTGGGAGCAATCACAGATCGCGGGAGAGGAGGCGCTCAGGCGGGCAGGAGGCGAACCCGCCGAACTTGCACGCTTCTACGCGCAGCAGGGTCGATTCGATGAGGCGACGCGTGCCATCGCGGCGGCGATCGCCGCGGCGCCCGATCGCTCAGCTCCCCGCGTGTTTTATGGCCTCCTTCAGGAAGCCACAGGCCGTACTGCCGATGCCGCTGACACCTTTGCGGCCGCGAGCCGGATAGATAGAACGGATCCCGTGGCCGCCTATCTGGCCGCTTCGCGCCTGTCGACGGGCGCGCCGGAGCAGCTTGAGCTGACGGCCGCGGTCCTGGCGAGCGCGACGCGCGAGCCCGGCACCGCCGGACCGGCGTCGTCCATGCAACTCTCACTCATTCCTGATTCGGCCTCGCGAACCCCCGTCTTTGCGCCGGCGCGCTATGCAGAGGGCTTTGCCCTGCTCAGTAGCCGCCGATTCCGCGAAGCGATGGAGCAATTCCGGACTGCTCTCGAAAACGACCCGTTGCTCAGCGACCCGGCGCGTCTGAATCCTCACGTGCGGGATGGAGCCGCCGCAATGCGCGAGAACCGCACCGCTGCGGCGATCCAACACCTGGAGTCAGCTGCTACGGCGCTTGCGGAGTCGTCGGAAGCACATCGTCTGCTCGGCCTTGCCTACCGCGCCGGGGCCAGGCCGCAGGACGCGATTCGCCACCTTCGCAACGCCGTCCGGCTCGCACCGCACGACGAGCGGGCAGGTGTCGCACTTGGCACGATGCTCACGGAGGCGGGTAACCTGGCGGACGCGGAAAATGTCTTACGTCAGACGATCGAGGTGGTGCCAGCGTCCGGCGTTGCACGATGGATGCTGGCAGTTGTCTACGATCTGCAGAACCGTGGCATTGACGCTCTCTCAACGCTCGACGAGGCGGTCGCGCTTCCCATCGTCGCCGGCAGGGCCGCGGTCTACTGGCGAATTGCCCAGCTCGCGAACCGCCATCAGAAGTACGAACAGGTCATCACCGCGTTGGCACGGCGCGCTCGGCTGCTGCCGGACGAGCCTGAGGCGCACAAGGATCTCGGGGCCGCCTTCCTCCGTATCGGGCGTGTTGACGAGGCCCTGACCGAATTCCTCATGACGTTGTTCCTCGGCGGCGAGGACGCCGTGACGGTCAGCGCCATCGGCCAGATTCATCTTGCCGCGGAGCGCTTCGACGCCGCGGAACGCGCCCTGCGCCGCGCGGTCGCTCTGAATCCAGCGAACCCGCAGGCGCGCTACGCACTTGGCAACACGCTGATACGGATTGGGAAGACTTCTGAAGGCATGCAGCACCTCAAGGAGTTCGAGCGCCTCCGGTCGTCTGCACGCGACGACCTGCGCCGCCAATTTGAAGTGCCAATTAACAAGTGACAAGTAAGTTGCCAACTTGGCACTTACCTGGTAGAGCTCCGCCACCGCCCTGCCGCGAGACGCTGCACCAAGTCCACATCAGCCTCTGCCGCCCCGTGAGGTACTGCCTGCAGCTGCGACTTCTTCGTCATGAATGGCTACGTGCGTAACCGGAGGATGGATTGCACGTGAACAAGTGTCAACTTTCAAGTAACAACTAAGCTGCAACTTATTTGGCACTTTCACTTGGCACTTGTAAGTTTGACCCGCCTCTCGTCGTCGTCCCATCGCCACATGTCCGTCTCGCCGGTCTTCAGGTGAACTCCCCCCAGCCATCGATCCAGGCCGTACGCCACGCGATCGCGCTGGCCGGCAAGCACCGCTCTGCCCTCGGCGGTCAGGCCGAGAGTGCGGCCGGCAACGAGCACCAGAGGGGGCTCGGTCCGCGACAACTCGTCGATCAAATTCATGAACGACTCGTCGCCGATGTAATACGCGTCCTCGCCCTGGTGCATACGGCGGAACCCAGGGGATAACGCAACCCCTTCTTCTGCGACTTGCAGCACGCGCCGTTCGCTTCGGGACAGACCATCGCGCGTTGAGGGGAATTCCTCGAGGAACCGCTCGAGTGCGCGTGAGAGGAATGGCATCGCGGAAGTATTCGAATGACGGAACTCGTCCAGGCTTTGTGGAGTCGGCTGTCGGAAGGCCTGCCAGGCGCGTTCGGCGAGCGCGTATTCGGCGTCGCTGACGGGACGCCGCGCATCGAACAACGACTCCAGTTCAGGCGCCGTCAGCTCTCCGAGTCCGTGAAAGTCCGGGCGCCCTGGAAACGAACCGATACAGATCAAGCTCACGGTCTTGCCGCCGGGGCCTCGGGAGCGCAACCAGCTGAGGAGCTGGATCAGATTGAGCTGGTCGAACAAGTCGTGCTCGAACCAGAGCACGAGCTCGTCGTAAGACCCGTGGTCGTCGATGACCTCACGCCACCGCCGCAGGTCGTTCCACCGATCGTCGTCCGGTTCATCTGACCCGAGGAGAAAGCGGGTTCGGAGCTCAACGAGTTCCTCGTCACTGAGGTCGGGGACCGGGCCGTCATAGAGGGGATCGGCCCAGAT
Source organism: Dehalococcoidia bacterium (assembly GCA_035702935.1). Classification (GTDB taxonomy): domain Bacteria; phylum Chloroflexota; class Dehalococcoidia; order SM23-28-2; family RBG-16-64-32; genus DASSZB01. Next base: position 658 of record DASSZB010000223.1, on the reverse strand, counting down.
TGATCGCGCACCGGGAATAGTAGTCGTCGCGAGAGTGTCGGTAACCGACGTTCCGTTGGCAACGTGGAGGAACCGGCTCATGATTTCCCGCTATTGCACACCGGATCCGCTATCTGAAAACTCTGCGGTGACGTATCCTGTCATATAGAGTCCTATATTGGCAGCCACTGTGCTCATCGCCCCCGCCGAACATCTCGGCGGTCTGCAGGAACAACGCGGTCTCAAGGGAGCTCAGACCTTCCCGGATTCTGAGGCGACGGCCGCGCTGGACGTCATCACGCGCGAACGCCCGAAGATTATCGCGCTCGAGCGGGAGTTCGCGGCGAGCCGGCGCGGCCTCGCTTTGATGAACCGCATCAAAGCCGACCCGTCTCTGGCAACGTCGGAAGTTCGCATCGTGTACTCACGGCGCGCGCCGCGGTTCAGGGTCGCGAGCATGCACGCCATCATTGACGGCAACCCCGCGCTCATCATCGATATCTCCATGATCGGCGCCCAGGTCGTTTCCTCTACGGCGCTCCGTCCCAACCAGCGCATTCGAATGTCTCTCGAAGGCGACCAGGGGCTGCGGTTCAACGCGGCGGTCGCCTGGGCAACGTTCGAGCTCCCGGCCGAAGGTCCGCGCTACCGGGCTGGGATCCACTTCCACGACGCAAAC
>DASSZB010000157.1:0-3011 GCA_035702935.1 Dehalococcoidia bacterium | reverse complement strand
CGTGTCCACAGGCCAGAATCCAGCGTCGTGGACGTTTATGTTCACGGGGTGGTCAACACCGCTGGATGCCTCATGACAGGTCTGGCAGAGGTTGGCGCCGCTGGGGAACAGGAGGAACTTGCCGTAGTCGGAGACATGGGGGTCATGGCACATGTCGCAGTCCTGGCCGGCTTTGCGGTCAAGTTCGTGACGCACGGTGTCCTTATCGAAGACGAAGGAGCCGGTGGCCACTGTGCCGTCATGGCAGCTGTAGCAGACCGGCGCCAGGCCCGAGAAGTCCTCGTCAGGGGCCGGGCCGTCCTCCCAGAGGAGGTCGCCGGCTTCTTCGTGAGGCACGTGGCATGTCTCGCAGGATGAGACCCCAGGCGACCCCAGGTCATGCACGGTATCGATTACCCTGTTCTGGTCGGCAAACGCCAGCCAGCCCCCTGCCGCCGACACGGCGAGGAGGCTGGCGATGGCGGTGGAGACTGCGAGCTTCAAGCCCGGGCCTTGCTTTCTAGCGGTGCATCCCCGCGGGGCGGAACGTGCCCTTCCGGCTTCGGCGGCGCCTGATGGCGGCGATGACGGCGCCCGGCACCGAGTAGACGACCATCACCGGGACGGCGACGGCCAGGAAGAGGACGAAGGCCATGCCGGCCATGGGGGCCAGGGCCATCACCAGCAGCAGCGGGAGCCGGTAGTAGAACAGCGCGCCGTTGTCGCTGGGGAGGTAACCGCCTTCCTCCGAAACCGTGGTGAGGTCCCAGCTCTTGCGGTTCCAGTAGATGCCGCCCGGGACGAACTCTCCTGCTTCGTGCTTGGTGATCATCTTCTTGAACATCTCGGGCCACCTTTCCGGGCGCTTCGCCCCTTGTTTCCTCTCGCACTTTCAGCATAGGCGGAGGAAGAGGCGGATCCCATCGGGCGGGCGCTGGAAAGGGGGCCAAAAAACGCCCTATTGAGGGGAGGAAAGGAGCCCTACGGATTGTCATAGCAACGCCGGTCCTCACTCGTCCATCACCGGGAGACCAGCCCGGATGGCGAACTTAACGAGGTCGGTGCGGTTGTGGATGTCGAGCTTCTCCATGATGCTGGCGCGGTGGCTCATGACGGTCTTCACACTGAGGACAAGCAGGTTGGCTATCTCGTTGTTGCTCCGGCCTTCGGCGAGGAGCTTCAAGACTTCCTTTTCGCGGTCGCTGAGCTGTTCGAACTGCTGCTCGGTCTCGCTGGGCTCGCCTTCGTGGAGGTAGCGATCGATGACGGCGCGTGTGACCGAGGGATAGAGGAACGACTCGCCGGCATGGACAGCACGTATGGCGGTAACGAGCTCCGTAGCCGCGGCCTTCTTGAGCATGTAACCCGCGGCGCCCGCCTTGAGCATCTTGAAGACGTACTCCTTGTTGTCGTACTGGGTGAGGACGAGGATTTTGGCGGGCACCTTGCGCTGCCGCAGCTCCAGGGCCGCCTCGAGACCGCCCAGGCGAGGCATGGCGATGTCCATCAGGACGACGTCAGGCTGGAGGGCGATGGCCTTCTCCACGGCGTCCATGCCATCTTCGGCCTCCCCGACGACTTCGATGCCCTCGCAGCCGCTGAGCAGCGCGCGGAGGCCATCGCGCAGGACGGCATGATCGTCGGCTATCAGCACGCGGATGTTAGGCTGCATCGCCATCGCTAACCTCCGGTTGCAGGGGGATGTTCACCTCAATGCGGGTCCCCATCGAGGGCGCCGAAGTGACCTCCAGGACGCCGCCGAACAGGCTCGCCCGTTCGCGGATGCCCAGCAGGCCCCAGCCGTGGCCCTGTTCGCCGGACGCATCGGCAGAGGCATCGAAACCTTCGCCGTCGTCCTCCACTTCCAGAATGACCCTGTCCGGCTGGAAACCCACGCCGATGAAGACGTTGGATGCGTTGGCATGGCGGGCGATGTTGGAAATCGCCTCCTGGCCAATGCGGAAGACGGCGGTTTCCAGCTCCGCCGGCAGCCGTCTCTCGTCTCCGGTGACCATGTGTGAGACGCGGATGCCCAGCGGCTCCAGGCGGCTCTCCGCGTACCAGCGGAGACCGGCGAGCAGGCCCAGGTCATCGAGGACGGAAGGTCGCAGGTCGTACACCAGGCGGTGGACGCCGTCGAGCGTCTTCACGACGAGGTCCTTCAGCCCGTCCAGCTTGTCGCGGGCAGAGGCATCGACTGCGGCAGGCGAGCCGGCCGTCTCCAGGCCCATCGCCAGGACGGTGAGGTTCTGGCTGGTCTCATCGTGAAGCTCGCGGGCGATGCGGCGGCGCTCCTCCTCCTGGGCGCTGATGACGCGTTTGAGGAGTTCGCCGCGAGCCTCGTCTTTGGCCTTGACCTCTTCGTACAGCGCCGCGTTCTCGGCGGCGGCGGCCTCCAGTTCGCGGGTACGGTCGTGAACGCGGTCCTCCAGTTCCCGCGCCCAGCCCTCGACCGTATCAAGGGCGTCCTTCAGGCGCGAGCGCATCGTCTCGAAAGCAACTCCCAGGCGGCCAATTTCGTCGTTGCCCATGTGCGGCACGGGCTGGGAGAGGTCGCCTTCGGCCAGGCGCTGCGCGGCGGTGGTGAGGACGCGGACGGGGCCGAGTACACTGCGGACAGTGGCCCACGCCAGGAGCAGGGCTATGGCGAATGCCGGAATGCCCAGCCAGAGCGCGCGCTGCTCCAGGCGCCGAGCGGGCGCCAGGGCCTCGCTCTCCGGCTGGCGTACGAGGACGCCCCAGGGCGCTGCCTCGAGAGGGGCAAACGCCATCACCTCGTCCTCCCGCTCGGGTTTTCCGGCGACGCCGGGCGCCTGGTGGCAGGAATGGCACGGACCCGATGCGCCATCCTTTTCCAGGGCGAGATCGGCCATCAAAGTCTCGTGGGGATTTTCCTGAAGCACCTCGCCTTCGACGGTACTGGCCAGGACGGTGCCGCGGCGGTCGACGATCTGGGCGTATCCGGTGTCCCCGGGAGCGGCCGCAGAAATGACCTCCGTGAGATTCGCACCATCGAGGTCGATTTCGCCGAT
>DASSZB010000002.1:0-2515 GCA_035702935.1 Dehalococcoidia bacterium | reverse complement strand
GTCATGAATCCCGTGGCCCCTGGACCGAGGGCAATCTGCATAGCGCCGGTCAGCGTCGCCACGTCCACGATCGGGGAGAGCCCCTCCTTGTTCGCGTAGCAGATGGCGTCGGCCAGGATCAGGCGGCCTTCCGCGTCCGTGTTGATGACCTCGATCGTCTTCCCGTTCATGGCCCGCAGCACATCGCCAGGTTTCGTTGCCGAGCCGCCGGGCATGTTCTCAGTGGTCGGGACGAGCGCCGTGACGTTGATCGCCGGTTTCAGCTTACCAAGCGCCCACATTGTGCTGATGACGGCGGCGCCGCCGGACATGTCGCCCTTCATCGCCTCCATACCCGCCGCCGGCTTTATGGAGATGCCTCCCGAGTCGAACGTGATTCCTTTGCCCAGGAGTCCCAGAGTCTTCTTGTCGGACGGCTTGCCCCTGTACCTGATGATGATGAACCGCGGCGGCTGCGTGGACCCCGCGGCCACACCCAGGAACGATCCCATCCCCAGCTCGCGGATCTCGGCCTCGTCGAGGACTGCGCACTCCAGGCCGGCGTCCTTGGCCAAGGCCTGGGCGCGCTCGGCCATGGCCTGTGGCGGCAGCCCGTTCGCCGGCTCGTTGGCCATGTCGCGCGTGTGGCAGGCCGCGGTGCCCAGGATGACGCCCCGCTCCACGCCGCGACGGAGAGCATCCAACTTCGACGTGTCCTGCTCAACGAGGTGCAGCGTCTCGAGGTCGTTCGTGTTCTCGTCGCCGTTCTGCTTGTACTTGCGGAAGCGGTAAGACCCCATGACCGCCCCCTCAGCGATGGCCTGGGCGCAGGCCTCCGGGTCCAGGCCGGCGATGCCCGCCCCGTGCACGATCGTGGCCGCGCTCTTCGCGCCGGTGGCCCGTACGCGCCGCACAGCCGTGCCCATCAGGTTCCGGATGGTGTCCAGTGTGAACTTGTCCCGCTTCCCCAGCCCCGCCACGAGCACGCGCGGCGAAGCCATGCGCCTCAGCGTGTGGATCATCGTGAACTCGGCCGCCTTGCCCTTGATTTCGCCCTCGGCAATCAGCTGGCTGATGCCCCCGTCCAGGGCCCCGTCGACGGCGCCCGTGCCCCCGCCGGGGCCTGCCACGCCTTCGAAGAGATTGACGATGATGGCCTTCGCGGCGTGCTGGGTAATGTCACCAGACTCTACCTTGATGTCCAACGATTTGCTCCTTGTACGCCTGGATTGGTGTGGGGGCGAGCGCAGCATCCCGGCCGGGCAGGCCCTGCTGCTTACTTCCGGTAACCGAATTCTATCGAGACAGGCCGCCTCCGGTCAAAGCTCGATAGCGGGGGAGAGGCCTACGCTCCCTCGCGCCGCCGGGTCCGCTTTCGCGCCGACGAAGCCCGGCTGCCGCGTCCCGCGTGGGCGGGCGGAGCGGCCAGTCTCGCCTCCAGTTCGCTGATCAAGCGCTCCGGCTCCTCCACCGAGACGCAGATGCGGTCCATCGGGAAGATGCCCCAGGCTCGCCCGACGCGTCCCTTCAGGCGCACCTCGACCACATCGTGGTACGAACCCACCAGGCCGATGACGCCGCGCAGGTTCGTCCGCCAGCCGATGCCGTAGTAGAAGGGCCAGCTTCGCGGAAAGACGGTTTTCACGTCCGCGTACGGGATTGTGCGGTCAAACAGGAGCCCGAAACGGAACCGGACGCCCTTCTCGGTTAGCTCGACGTATGAATTGTCGCGGGTGGCGCCACCTGCCAGCAACGGCGCCTTCCAGATGGCGTCTACGCGGATCGCGAACCTCACTCCTCTCTCCCGGCTCTCGTTGCCGCGTCCACTTCCGCCATGTCCTCGGCGCTGAGCACCCACGCCGCGGCCGCCGCGTTCTGCTCCACCTGCTCGGGTGTCGTCGCTCCGGCGATGACGCTGGAGACATGCGGCTGACTGGCCAGCCATCCCACCGCCAGCTCCAGCATCGAGTGCCCGCGGGACTTCGCGAAGTCCTCCAGCCGGGAGAGGACGGCAAAGTTGTGTTCGGACAGTACACGCTCGCCGCGCGGCCCCCACATCTGGAGGCGGGTGCCCTGCGGCGGCGGTTCTCCGTGGCGGTACTTTCCGGTCAGGAACCCGCTGGCCAGCGGGAAGTACGGCAGGATGCCCATGCCGTAAGCGTTGCAGGCGGGCACGAGCTCAATCTCGATGCGGCGGTCCAGCAGGTTGTACTCGTTCTGCGCGGAGACCAGCGGGTTAAGGTGATTGGCACGGGCCGTCCACTGCGCTTCCACAGCCTGCCAGCCGGTGAAGTTGGAGCAGCCGATGTAGCGCACCTTGCCGGCGTGGACGAGGTCATCCAGCGCGCGCAGGGTCTCTTCGATGGGTGTGGTGGGGTCCGGGAAGTGGATCTGGTAGAGGTCGATGTAGTCCGTCCCCAGCCGACGCAGGCTGGCCTCGACCTGGTGGAAGATGTGATGGCGCGATGTTCCGCGGTTTGTGGGGCCCTGTCCCATCGGACCGGAGAACTTGGTGGCCACGATGACGTCCCGCCGC